>CAZCXS010000112.1:0-4377 GCA_964502685.1 uncultured Candidatus Bathyarchaeia archaeon | reverse complement strand
TCTGCAGCTTCGCAAGGGGAGTCAAGAGGGACATCGACGCCGTCGTAAAGAGCGGCGCAGACTCTGTTTTCCTCGTGATACCCTCGTCTGACCTACATATACAGCATAAGCTAAAGAAGAGCAGAGATGAAATCTTAGAGCTAACCGCTGAGAGCGTCAGGTATGCGAAGGATTCAGGGCTGATAGTTGAGCTTGGACCTGAAGACGCAACCAGAGCAGACATGGGCTTCCTCAAGAAGATGATAGCTGAAGGAATATCAGAAGGAGCAGACAGAGTCACGCCATGCGACACTGTGGGAATCTTGACCCCTGAAAGGACCTATAAGATCTATTCTGAACTGAGGGATGCTTTTCCAGACATTACTTTTGGGGCTCATTGCCACGACGACTTCGGAATGGCCGTTGCAAACTCTATAGCTGCGCTTCAGGCTGGCGCAGATGAGGTTCACGTCACAGTGAATGGTCTCGGCGAACGAGCTGGGAACGCGGCTCTCGAAGAAGTCATAGTCTCCTTGAAGCTGCTGTACGGCGTCGAGACATCCATAAAGACGAAGAGGCTCTACGATACGTCTCTGCTCGTCTCACGTCTAACCGGCATCTCAGTTCAGCCGAACAAGGCGATCGTCGGAGAAAACGCCTTCGTCCACGAGTCTGGAATACATACGCATGCGATTCTCTCCGAGCCCTTAACGTATGAGCCGATACCCCCGGAGACCGTGGGGAGAACGAGGAGACTGGCTGCTGGAAAGCACGCTGGATCACGTGGGATAAAGGCAGCCTTGGAGGAGATGGGGCTCCATCCGAACGATGAGCAGCTGGATGAGATATTCCGCAGGGTAAAAGCTCTCGGTGACAAAGGAAAGCTCGTCACCGACGCCGATCTATATGCTGTAGCTGAGACTGTTATGGGCTTGCCGAGCACCAGGGCCATTAAACTTGAAGAGCTAACAGTCGTGACGGGGAACAATGTTACTCCAACGGCTTCGGTCAGGTTGAATCTGAATGGGGATCTCCTAACGGAGGCCGCTACAGGGGTGGGACCAGTTGACGCCGCGATGCAAGCGATAAGGAAAGCAGTCTCCGCGGTTGAGCCTATCCGCCTCGAGGAGTATCACGTGAATGCGATCACAGGTGGCACTGATGCTCTTGTCGAGGTCATAGTTAGGCTTCGCAAAGGCGACAGGATCGTTACAGCTATGGGTGCCCACGGTGACATCGTGATGGCAAGCGTAGAAGCGATGCTAAGTGGCATGAACGTGCTGATGAGCAATCATAATGCATCCTCAGTTTCATCCAATCGTAGACTCTGATTTCAAAAAGCTTATAAGTATGTACCTAATAGGTAGTCTGGTGCTTCATTCCTCTGGAGGACAAGTAAGTGAGGGATAATCGGGTACGGAGGAATCGTTTCCTCGCCCGTTAAGACGGCTTTACCGCTTTTTTCCATAGATGTTATTTTTGAGAATCCGCTGGTTTTCTTCGAAGAATCATGTCGATTCTTTGAGCAGACAACCCGTTCAGAGCATCATGTGAATCATCTTACTGAGGAGGGTACGAGAGATGACTGAAATGACAGGTGCGAAGGCTTTCATCGAGTCGTTAAAGAAGCAGAAGGTAGACGTCATATTTGGAATACCCGGAGGCGCAATCATCCCTATCCATGACGAGCTATACAACACGAGTGATCCTAGACATATACTGATGAGACATGAACAATGCGCCGCTCACGCTGCTGATGGATATGCACGTGCAAGCGGAAAAGTCGGGGTCTGTATGGCTACATCAGGCCCAGGAGCAACAAACCTTGTAACCGGAATAGCAAACGCATACATGGATTCATCGCCGATCGTCGCCTTCACAGGTCAGGTTCCTAGACCCTTCATAGGGAAGGATGCTTTCCAAGAGACGGACATCGTTGGAATAACCACTCCGATTACAAAGTATAACTTCCAGGTTCAGAAAGCCTCTGATATTCCCAGCATCGTTAAGACCGCCTTTTACATAGCCTCAACTGGAAGGCCTGGTCCCGTCCTTGTGGATCTGCCGAAAGATGTACAGACAGAAACTGATGACATAGAATTCGATGATGACATTGAGATTCGGGGATACAAACCGAACTATGAGCCGCATCCGCTTCAAATAGGAAGGGCGGCAGACCTATTAGCAAATGCTGAAAGACCTGTCATAATTGCTGGTGGAGGGATAATCTCTTCAGGAGCATCCTCGGAGCTTGTAGCCTTAGCTGAACTGTTGCAAGCACCGGTCTCAACAACCCTCATGGGAAAGGGATGTATACCGGAGGATCATCCGCTTTGCCTCGGGCTTCTCGGAATGCATGGGACGATAGCCTCTAACCTTACAGTCTCTGAGGCTGATGTGCTGCTTGCTGTTGGGATGAGATTTTCAGATAGGACAACTGGTAAGGTTGAGAAGTTCTGTCCAGATGCGAAGATAATTCATGTCGACATTGACACGGCGGAGATCGGGAAGAACATTCAGCCTCATGTGCCTATAGTCGCCGATGCTAAAAGAGCTTTGAAAGCATTGTACAAGCGGTTAGTTCAGAAATTCAGAAAAAAGGAAAGATCAGCGTGGATGAACAGAATTAAGGAGCTCAAAAAACAACATGAGGAGATGAGTAATAAATCGGGCTTATCTCCACCCCGTCTGCTGAAGGAACTTCGGAAGATTCTGCCTGTGGACGCTATCATAACGACGGAAGTCGGACAGAACCAGATGTGGGCGGCTCTCTACCTAAAGGCCTACAAGCCTAGAACCTTCATTAGCTCGGGCGGACTTGGCACAATGGGATTCGGATTTCCAGCGTCATTGGGAGCTAAAGTCGCCTGTCCAGATGTTCCCGTTGTTGACATCGCAGGGGACGGAAGCTTCCTAATGACGGAGCAGGATCTGGCGTCCTCAGTGACTGAGAAGATCCCAGTTATAGTCATAATCTTCGATAACAGATTTTTGGGCATGGTTGCTCAGTGGCAGAGGCTCTTCTATGATAGAAGATATTCATCCATTGACTTGGGCGAGACACCGGACTTCGTTAAGCTAGCGGAAGCCTTTGGAGCTCAAGGCATCTATGTAGGTTCTCTTTCAGAGTTTAAGAAGGCCGTTCGAACCGCTCTGAAAAGCGACGTTACAACAGTGATAGATGTTCCGATTTCTTCGGAGGAGAACGTCTTTCCAATGGTTCCTCCAGGAGGCGAGATTACAAAAATAATCAAGGGTGATTGAGAGAAATGGCGAAAAAGAAAGAGAGTTACATCATTTCCACAATAGTCGAGCATAAGCCAGGCGTGTTATACCAGGTCTCAAATATGTTCAGACGTAGAGGGTTCAACATTGAGACGATAACCGTTGGAGAGTCTGAACAGACCGGACTGGCCAGGATGACTATAACGATAAATGGAGATGAGAAAACGGTTGAGCAGGTGGTTAAGCAGCTAAATAAACTCATAGATGTCGTTAAAGTCAGCATCTTGGACCCCGAGGTCACGGTGACCAGAGAATTGGCGCTCATCAGGATTAATACGCCTAACGCTGCTGTCAGATCCGACGTTATAAATTACACTGAGATCTTTAAGGGCCGGGTCGTAGATGTCGCTCATGACTCGTTGCTCGTAGAGATGACAGGCGACTCAGACAAGATAACGGCATTTATCGAGTTGATGAAAACCTTCGGAGTAAAGGAGATTGCGAGAACGGGTATAACTGCCCTTCCCAGAGGAATGAGGTCTACTCGAATAGAATAGGAGGAAAAATTGAATGGTAAAGATCTATTTCGATAAGGACTCCTCCCTTGATCCCCTTAAAGGCAAGACGATAGCGGTTATCGGCTACGGCAGTCAGGGACATGCGCAAGCACAGAACATGAGAGATTCAGGTTTGAATGTGATTATAGGCGTCAGACCGGGAGGGTCCTCTTGGAGTAGAGCGAAAAACGATGGGTTCGATGTCTATCCGATCTCTGAGGCAGCTGAGAAGGCCGACGTGATCTTTATGCTGATTCCAGACATGGTTCAACCCGCGGTCTACAAGGAGCATATAGAACCCTACCTGTCTGAAGGTAAGACGTTAGATTTTGCGCATGGCTTCAATATCCATTTCAAGCAGATAGTCCCGCCTGAAAATATAGACGTCATAATGATCGCTCCTAAAAGCCCAGGGCCAAGGCTCAGAGAGACCTATAAGGAAGGATTCGGCGTACCCGCCTTAATAGCAGTCTATCAGGACTGGTCTGGAAAGGCGAAGGAGACAGCATTAGCCGTCGCTAAAGCCTTAGGATGTACCAAAGCAGGCGTCATAGAGACGACATTCAAGGACGAGACCGAAAGCGACCTGATCGGTGAGCAGACGGTTCTGGTAGGC
>CAZCXS010000111.1:0-4490 GCA_964502685.1 uncultured Candidatus Bathyarchaeia archaeon | reverse complement strand
TGCTCGCCGCTCATCTCTCCCTTGCCTCTCACATCAGTTAGAATATTCTTTTTTCTTCAATAAGTTTTTCATTTTTTTAACGTACGAGCTTCTGCAGAGAAAGATTGAAAAGACTAGGAGCAGCCGAAGGTTGTCAGAGACCAGGTTCATAGGTTGCATGCTTGGAGCAGGAGTTGGAGATGCCTTAGGTCGTTCATTCGAAGGATTATGGAACGATCAAGTTAGGCCTGAAGACATAGAATTCGACGGAAAGTGGACGGATGACACGCACATGATGATAGGCATAGCTGAGTCGCTGCTGGCAAAGAGAGGCTTCGACGGGAAGCATATGATCTTGACCTTTATGAAAAACTGGGAGGAAGAACCGTGGAGAGGCTACGGGCCCGGTCCGCCAAGAATCTTCCGTATGATAAGGTCCGGTGTTCCCTGGAACGAAGCTGCAAGGCTCCTATACGGAGGAGCAGGATCATTTGGTAACGGAGCGGCCATGAGGGTTGCGCCGATCGGTCTTCTATTCTACGACGATGCTGAAAGATTGAGGGAAATCGCTTGCAAATCAGCCGAGCTAACTCATACTCATCCTCTTGGAAAGGAAGGTGCGGTGATACAAGCGTACGCTGTGGCCTTGGCTGCGCAGACAGAAAGAGGACGATTTGATCCTGAAGATTTCATTGAGAAAATAATAGAGTACACTCGAAGTGACATTTACAGAGAAAAGTTAGAGAAAGCGAAGGGTCTTCTTGATCTTGACGGAGAAAAAGACGTAGTCAGAAAACTAGGGAATTCCGTTGAGGCTTTCAATTCGGTTCCTACCGCAATATTCTGTTTTGCAAAGAACCATGAGGAATACTCGAAGACTGTGCTATATGCCGTTAAGCTAGGAGGAGATACTGATACGATCGCTGCTATGTCTGGCGCCATCGCTGGAGCCTACCATGGAGAAGAAGGGATACCTGAGTCATGGAGGCTGAAGCTAGAAAAGAGCAGTTGCATAAAGAGGCTCGCTAGAGATTTGTGGAGACTAAAGAAGACGATCATGAAAGAATAAATCGCTTGAGCTAAAAGCTCGAAGATCATAACTCAACTGTTCTTATCTTCCTTATAAAATCCTCCAAGTTTTCTCCTCTGTCTTCCGAGACGAGTCTTAAATGCTTGATCTTCAATGGATTTAAACCTAAGAATCTGCATGCTATGACATCAACGGCTAAGGCATCCTTTCCTATTATGATGCGGCTGTCAGCATCTGTAATGTTCAAATCCGGCTTGACAACCTGAGCTATGTCCGCTATTACATTATCCATTCCTAACGGATGATAAGTACTATACTTTCTCTTCTCAGGCAACAAACCGAATAGGTTCTTCAGAGCATTCGTTATCTTCGTTGTTGAGTGCGTCCCAGCCTTAGATAAATTGATAAGTATGTCGCACTTTACACATGTTTCAGGGAGATTAATTTCATCTAGAACATGCGGTTTAGGAACTTCGACTCTAACGATCTTGTCTTCAGAGAGATCAACTATCTTCAAGTGAGAGTTGAATCTTTCAAGAAGGCTTTTTACGCCAAGTCTTCTAAATTGAGTTTCAGGATCGTGTATCATGCTTTTCGTTTCGCCGATCACTATCTCCTTAGCGTATTCCCTGAAACAGCGTATAATCGCAGAGAGCACCTTTATAGATGGATGATATAGACCGCATATGTTAGGTTTGATGAGGACAAGCTCATATTCATTCATAGAGAAGGACGCCTCAGAGATTATCTTCTTAGGGTTTAGAGTAAAGGCGTCCGCATCGCATATAACGACTGAAGGAATATACATGGGCACTGCTCAACTCCTCCTTTAGAATTTATCAATAATTTCAAGTAGTTCTCTTATATGACTCGTTAAATTTTTTCCCTAATATCTTCTGCATAGAAATTAAGAGTTCCTATTGGAGACATGAATGCGATGAGCCCCCATACGTTTTGATTAATATTTAAATCTCATCGCTCATCATTCTTTAAAGAATTCCCTGAGGGGCTAATCATGAAGCTTCAAGCGTTAGTCAAGAGAAAAAGAAGGATAAGGACAGGTAGAGGCTTTAGTAAGGGAGAGCTAAAAGAGGTAAACTTGAGTATAAAGGAAGCCTTGAAGCTCGGAATTCCTGTCGATGTTCGAAGATCCACTAGACATGACGAAAACATAGAGATTCTCAAGTCTTTTCTCGCAGAAAACCTACAAGTTAAGAAATCTGCCAAACCTGCAGAAGCAGTCTCCGACATAAAAGTAAGGAAGAAGAGAAACAAAGAAGTCAAGACTATATCAAATCTGACGCAGCTACAGGGGATAGGAGAAAAACGAGCTCAACAATTGAGGAATCTGGGCATAGATTCGATTGAGAAACTGGCGAAAGCCGACCCGAAAGAGATCTCTGAGAATCTCCGAGTCTCGGAAAAATTAGTATCCAAATGGATCTCCGACGCGAAGCAGATGCTCCCTTGCGGAAAGAATTAAAATAGCAGATAACATCTCCTTTATCTTAATCGTGTTTTCTCTTCACATCTTCTTTGTCCACGGTAGGTAATGTTGCTTAAAAAGCATGGATTAGCTAAGGAGCAAATGTAACACAAAGAGGGATGATCAAGCTGAAAAATATACTTTTAAATTAATGACGTTTAGAATATCGGTTGCTAGAAATCGAGGAGATGTGTTTCTCTTTGGTCGGGGTCATCTTGATCATAAGCGACAGCCTAAGAGCGGACTTTCTTGGTTGTTACGGTTCAAGCGAGGTTCGCACACCGAACATAGATCGTCTCGCTAGAGAATCAGCAGTTTTTGACAGGAGCTACATTGCATCTTATCCAACAGTTCCTAACCGTCTAGATATCTGGACGGGAAGGTATAATTTTCCATTTAAGGGGTGGGAGCCCTTAGATCCGAAGGATGTTACTCTGCCTGAGGTGCTCTCGAAACACGGCGTTACCACAGCGCTCGTATTTGACACTCCCATGCTTGAGAAGTTTGATTTTGACCGAGGATTCTCTGGGCTGTGGCATATCCGCGGTCACCACGTAGACAGAGCATGTACCGATCCTGATATACCTATTTCTCTTCCAGCCGCCCCTCACAAGCTGAAGCAGCTCCAACGGACCAGGCAATATCTGCGTAACCGCGCGTGGTGGCGCTACGAAAAGGACTTCATAGCTCCAAGAACTTTTGAAAGAGCAATTGAATGGCTTGAGAGGAATTATACACGCGACAAATTCTTTCTGACCGTTGATACATGGGATCCTCATGAGCCTTTTGATCCACCTTTGCATTACTTAAGGATGTATGCTGATCTCAACGATGAGGTAGATAACATAATCTACCCGGCTTATGGTCACTGCGATTACATGTCTGAAGCGGAGCTGAGGCGGGTTAGAGCCTTATACGCCGGCGAGGTCACCATGGTTGATACTTGGGTGGGCAGATTGCTCGATGCTGTTGAACGCTTCGGCCTCGCCGAGTCTACGATGATAATCTTCACAACCGATCATGGCCACCTCTTTGGAGAGCACGGGTTGGAGGGAAAACCCGTAGGTATGCTTGGGGGCCTTTATGAGGTTACTACTCGAATTCCCCTTATAATACGTCATCCAGATGGACTAGCATCTGGAAAAAGAATCAAGGGATTAGTCCAACCGGTAGATATTATGCCTACGATCCTAGATTTCTTTGATATTCCCGTTCCCAAGATTATTGAGGGCAAGTCGGTTCTTCCACTCATGAAAGGAGAGGTTGAAACTCTTCGTAGGTACGCGTTTTCAGCGAGATTCCCCGAAGGCTATAGAGTTGGCGGAGCTTCAGCTCACGTTTTTGACGGCTGGGCGGGTCCTCCTCAAGTATTTTCCCCCGTCACCATAACCGATGAACGGTGGTCGCTGATATGCAGCCCGAACCCTGAGATGTCAGAACTCTATGACCTAACAAGCGATCCTAAGCAGGAAAAGAATGTAATTTACGAAGAGAAGGAAATCGCGACTGAAATGCGTCAGGCCTTAATTTCGTTTTTGGAGCGAGAGGGGGCAAAGGAGCAGATGATTATGCCTCTGAAATCTGTAGATAAGTATGTCCGTGAGGCTTTAAAGCCTACTACCACATTATATGCTCTCCGAGATTTTGAAGGAAGAATCTTCGCATATTTAACCTTAGAGGAAGCCCGTGAACGTCTATCCTCGCAGCTTATGAGCAGAGAACCCGAGAGCGTCACATTTCGGTCTCTTTTACAGAAAGATCCAAAGGCTTTGATCTTCATGAAGGGGCAATACTACTGGGCTGAAGAACTTTCGATTCGTTGAAAATGTTTCTTCCTTTCTCCTCTTCTTTTAAGAAGAAAGAAATATTCATTGTGCTTCTTCAGTAAACGGAATACGTGCACCAGTAGTGTAACTTATCAGCTATTTTTTTAAGCATCTCAGTACTTTATGTTTTGGAGTCTTAGTGAAAGATCGGTGACAGGGATGTGCATAC
>CAZCXS010000110.1:0-4536 GCA_964502685.1 uncultured Candidatus Bathyarchaeia archaeon | reverse complement strand
TGGAATGGGAACCGCCGCGTCTTACAGAAGGGCTTAAGCGACAACCAGTATAGGCTTTTAGCTGAGAATGGAGTCTTCAAGTTCCACCTGGCCGGCGTGACTAATGGGGAGCTGACATGCAGCCTTCCCAGTACGGGCGTCTGGCATCACGTTGTCGACGTCTACGACGGCTCCAAGATGCAGATATGGATCGATGGGACAAAGGAGGCTGAGAGGACTGATTCAAGCGGCTCAATAGCCACAACGAATGACCCCCTATATGTAGGAACGAAGAGTCCGTCATCTCCATCCGGAGACTTCTTCAACGGAGACATCGATGAAGTCCGCATCTATGGCCGAGCGCTCGCGGAGGAGGAGATACTCTACAGCTACAACGGCGGAGCGGGTAGGTACACGCCGAAGAACAGGCAGAGCCTCGTCCTCTGGATGCATCTGGATGAGGGCTCAGGCTCAGAGGCCCGGGACAGCAGTCCATATGGAAACAACGGAGCCGTCAGCGGGGCTTCTTGGATAGCTGGGCATGTTCCAGCGCCGAATCTTCTGAGACGCCTAAGCGTTGTAGATGAGGGGAAAGGCCGCATTCGCCTGGGGCTGATCCATGAGGTGGAAGTGAAGCCGGGCGACGAAGTTGAGGTTAAGGTCGACGGATCCACGATCGCGAAGGGAACAGTCACAAAGATCGTGACGGAGCGGAAGCATCACCGAAAAACCGTCTATTGCATTGGAAGAACGGACATTCTTTACCGTGAAGTCGTGTTGGATAAGGATCACCGCGTCTATGCAAATATGGATGCAGGCGCAATCGTGAAGGACCTTGTGGATCACTATTTCAGCGGCGTCTTAACAAGCAGTAATGTGAATACTTCGACGGGGACAACGATTAACAGGATAGATGGGTATGGCAAGACAGTCGGAGACGTGATTGAAGAGCTTGCGGAAAGGGCAGGCTGCTGCTTCTACGTTGACAACGGCGACGATGTGCATTTCTTCTTGGAAGGCGCAGAGTTAACCGGGCTGACGATAAACGAGTCAGACGTTATCGACCTTAGAAGGACGGAGTGGGGCGAGCAGATCGGCAAAGTCACGGTTGAAGGCAGATGCGGCTTTAAAGGCTCAGCCGGCACGGGGCAGCCGCACATTTACGTTCATGACAGGCGTGTGAGAAGTAAAACCGAGGCAAGCAGCATCGCATCTGCTCTGCTGAATCTCTATAATCGACCAAGGAAATCCGCCGAGATCAGACTTTACGGTTTCTGGAACCTTAAGACTGAAAAGACGGTCACTGTGAATCTCCCGAACGACGGATATGATAACGCGACGGAAACGATAAGGCGGGTGCAGTGGGATTTCCGCGGCAAGATATGCTTCACAACCGTGACTGTGGGCGACAGGAACCCCGGCTTCGAGGACGCCGTCTCAAAAATAATGCGTGGACTAGGAGTTAAGCGCGACGATTTAGAGGTTTACGGGGAACGGATGCATATAAGATTCACCGGCGAGTCGGATCAGGGCTACACAATAGTGACTGATAACACGGCGTCCTACGACATCTCAAGCGGCCGGATACATCTCGAGACCGGGACAGGCGCAACCGGGCCGGATAACCCCTCAAGCGTCTATCTATACAATAACGAGACCCTCGTCGACTTCGGGAAGAACCCGCTTCTTAGATGCAAAGTCAAGATCGGAGATGATAGTGATCAGTACATCAGCCTATACGTCGGCCAGTACGGCGGATCCATGCAGAGCTTCGGCTTCCGAATCGAGGGAAACACGCTTTACGGACGTTCACGCAACGCTTCAGGGGCAAGCCAGATCAGCCTAAAAACAATCACGGCTGGAGAAGAATTAACCCTTGAAGCCGTCTACCATTCTGGAAGCCGAATAGAATTCTACGTCAACGGCGAGCTGCTAGGGACAAAGACGGATTACTTGCCAGACATATCTGAGAAGGCAAGCCAGATCTACCTTTGGCTAAGCACATCCGTCGTGGAGAACAAGACCCTGGATGTTTATTACTGGTCGGTGCATCAGGATTGGTAATTGTTCAATTCACGGATGAGAAGCCTAACCCGGCGAGCTTGAAGGTTAAGACACCGATCCGAAGAGTCATCATCAGAGGCGGAATCGTTGAGGTTGAGTTCGACGGTGAACCGGACGATAAAGAGCTCGAAACAATAGCTGGGAAACTTCGGAAGAGCAAGATTATTAGAAATCTGAAGGAATCGGGGATGTAAAGCAGCCATGCAGGGATCATCCAAAATTTCCCGCAAGATATTGAAGGGGCAGGAATTTTTTAGGGTTCGCAAGTACAGCCGGAAATGGGATAAACGGCGAAACTGCTTCTTGATTAACATCTCGTACGAGACGGGGGTTAAGGTTTCTCCGAGGACAATTAAGGTTGCAGAGGCATTCGGAATCGGCGTGGATAAGAGACGGAGATTCACGATCTACGATGATGTTGAGCTGAAGATTACGCCTCGGGACATCGTTTACATCACAGGGGAGAGCGGAAGCGGGAAAAGCGTTCTGCTCAGAGCTCTGGAACGCGACATCAAAAGAGACATGAAATTAACAGCAGTCAATATTGATGAGATAAAACCGGTGCTTGGCGAACCGATCATAGAGACCCTCGGCGAATCCTTTGAGGAAGCGCTTGAACTTCTCAGTAGAGTCGGATTGAATGATGCTTTCCTCTTCCTACGGAGCTATGAGCAGCTCAGCGACGGGCAGAAGTACCGCTATAAGATCGCGAAGCTCATCGAAAGCAAAGCGCAGTTCTGGATTATGGATGAATTCTGCGCGACTCTTGACAGGGACACAGCTAAGATCGTCGCCTTCAATGTTCAGAAGCAGGCTAGACGAACAGGGAGAGCCGTTTTAGCCGCGACGACGCATACCGATCTCCTGGAAGACCTCGCGCCAAGCGTTCACATCCATAAAGGCTGGGGAAAACGCCTCCAAATCAAGTACTACCCGAATAAAATAAATAAAGTCTGCAGCGTAACCCGCGACCTACATATAGTTGAAGGAAGCCTCGAAGACTATAAGCGTCTAGCGGAGTTCCATTATCGAAGCAGCGGACATCCGCCGCCGCTGAAGGTTTTCGCCTTGAAACGCGAAGACGATGAGACCGTAGGCGTCATCCTTTATAGCTGGCCGCCTGCAAACGTCTTCGGGAGAAGAGAAGCTCTCGGAAGGAGCCTTCGATTAAAAGAGATAAATCAAAAAATGGCGATCATAAGCCGAGTTGTGCTTCACCCTAAATATCGCAGCATAGGATTGGGCACTCGTCTCGTGAGGGAAACCCTTCCATTAGTAGGCCGCCCCTACGTTGAGACGATCGCCGTTATGGCTCGATATAACCCATTCTTCGAGAAGGCGGGTATGAAAAGGATCGCCGAGAGGAAACCGGATAAATCTATTTTACAGGCAGTTGAGACCCTGGAAAAGCTAGGATTCAAAAGATACCTACTGACAAGCGTGAAACATAACATCGAAAGGCTGCAGCGTCTAACCAGCGAGGAGATACGCGAGATAAGAGAGGCCCTAGTGAAAACCGGACATTACAAACGGTTAATGGCATCATACAAGGCGTATCCGAAAAAGGAGGAATTTAAAAAATGGCTTGAGAACCAAGATCTGCATGTTATTGCGAATGTTTTAAGCCGCTTAGCCGTGCTTGCCGAGACAAAAGTTTACCTCTTCTGGGAGAACCCATCCTCCTGACTCTTCTTCTAAGGTCCAGATTTATGCTTAAGTTCAAGTTTAGCTAAATACTGAGTTATGCAGGATATTATCATCGCGGCGATTCCGGGTCTCATCAGAGCCGTGATCTCCCTATTCATCGTTGTCGACCCTCTGGGTAACATTCCAATCTTCATTAGCCTAACGGAGAAGATGGATGAGGAAAAAAGGAGAAAAACTTTTCACACAGCCACGGTGACGGGGGTCATCCTGCTATTATCATTCGCGCTGGTAGGCCAGCAGATATTCATCTTGTTCGGGATCTCGATGCAGAGCTTCATGATCGCAGGCGGCATACTTCTCCTTTTGATATCGGTGAAGATCCTCATCACGGGCAGATGGGAGGAAAGGGAGGTTTCCCCTGAAAGCGTAGGGATCGTGCCGATCGCCATCCCCCTCCTGGTAGGTCCCGGAGCAATAACCACGACTATTCTAAACATAAGAATGTTTAATGTTGCGACGACGGTGATCTCCGTTCTGATAGTATTTCTCATAGTCTGGGTTACATTGAGATGCATCGATCCGATCCATCGGCTGCTTGGAAGATCAGGCTCCTTGGTCATCGCGAGAGTCATGGCTCTTATGATAGCAGCCATAGCAGTCGAGTACATACTTGAAGGCATACGAGAATTATAATTCGAGACTTAGTCCAGCAGGATGTCGAACGCGCAAGCTTGATCTCGTAAAATAATGAAAAAATTAGAATCTTTTAGGGTTCGTCCTCTGACTTGTGGTTCTTCTCTTTTTCGGCCTGTTCCTTCACTTTTTTGAGGTGCTTCTTTACGATTC
>CAZCXS010000109.1:0-4594 GCA_964502685.1 uncultured Candidatus Bathyarchaeia archaeon | reverse complement strand
TTATGTTATTTTCCTTAATTATCCTGTCCGCGTTCTCAAGCAAGAACATCTGATGATCCGAAGTGTAGGCCTCTGCGAGGATGATACGTCTAAATGTCTCTTGAGGGTCTAAACCCATATGCTTCGCCATTTGGGATATACGTTCTATCCGGAAAGTATTCTCAGTATCGATGTAAAGCGCGCCGCCTTCTAGGCCTCCCCTCTCAACAGGTAATTGAACGTTGACACAGAGCTGATGTGCAATTTGACTCTTCCCAGAGCCATACTCGCCGTAAAACTCAGTTATCGCTTGGGTCTCGATTCCCCCTCCGAGAAGCGCATCGAGCTTCCTGCTGCCCGTTGTTAACCTTAAAATGTTCTGCCGTTTCGCAATGAGTTCGTCAGCCCTAATGAATGATAAGGAAGTTGAGGCTCTCGCGGCGTTAATAATCTCGAAGGCCCTCTTCTCCCCTATGCCGGCTTGAACGAGCTCGCGTATGGTTGCCATAGCTAGAGACTCAACTGTGTGAAAGCCGAGCTCACGTAGCTTATCTGCCGTTGAAGGGCCGACGCTTGGCAGATCCTCGATGCGTCTGTATCTCTTCTCTGCTTCTTCGCTGGGCATCTTCTTTTCTAAGTAAATTGTAAATGGGGAAGATATTTAAATTAGACGAAAGAGACGAGTATCGCTGTATCCTTATTTGATGAACTCGACAAAGGGGAGAATCCTGTTGAATCTTGAAGGGCTGATTGAAAAGGTCGTTGTGAATCTTCTACGGTTAGCTGTTACCGAGCTCCCTGGAGACGTAAAAGCGGCTCTGAAGAACGCATATGATAGGGAAAGAAGCCCCATTGGGAAAACCCAGCTGAAAGCAATCTTGGACAACATTAGATTAGCGGAGGAGAGGAAAGTGCCTATATGTCAGGATACGGGGCTAATATCGTTCTACTTAAAGGCTGGATCCCGATTCGAACATTTAGACAGGATTGAGGAGATTCTGCAAAAAGCCGTTATGCGAGCGACTGTTGTGGTCCCGCTTCGCCCTAATGCGTTGGATCCTTTCACACAGGAGAATACGAGCAATAACGTTGGAAGATACGTGCCTTATATTCGCTGGAGGATTATCAAAGGTGACTTTTTAGAGGTCACAGCTTTCCCGAAGGGAGGGGGCTCCGAGAACATGTGCGCTCTGAAGATGCTGAAGCCCGCTGAGGGATTAAGCGAGCTTAAAAAGTTTGTCGTGGAAAGCGTTGTCAAAGCCGGCGGGATGCCTTGTCCCCCAACAATCATCGGGGTTGGAATCGGGGGAGGAGCAGACATAGCGATGGAGCTCGCTAAAATGGCTCTTCTTAGACCGCTTGATGAGCAGCATCCTAACTCCGAGGTGGTTCGATTAGAACAGGAGCTCTTGGAAGCTGTGAACAGAACGGGGATAGGGCCCATGGGGCTCGGCGGAGACTCCACAGCTCTGGCTTTGAGAATCGAGTACGCCCATAGGCATCCGGCCTCCTATCCTGTAGCAATCGCATTTCAATGCTGGGCCGCCAGAAGGGCGACGGCTCGTATCTATGCTGATGGAAGCGTAGAATGCTTATCTCATAGAAATCGGAGTCTCCTATAAAATTTCGACTGGTTAGGAATGGATGAGAATGAGGGAAATCGAGCTTCGCGCTCCTCTTTCAGAGAAGGAGATTCGAAGGCTGAATATAGGCGACCGCATCTTCATCAGCGGAACAATAATCACAGCCCGGGATGCTGCTCATAAAAGAATAATGAGATACATGGCAGAAAAGAGGAAGATACCGTTCTCTTTCGAAGATTCAGTGCTTTATCATTGCGGCCCATTAGTCAGGAAGATCAGAGATGAATGGGTAATACTTGCAGCCGGACCGACAACAAGCATGAGGATGGAGCCCTTTGAAGCTGAAGTGATCGAAAACTTGGGGGCCAGAATCATTATTGGCAAAGGGGGAATGGGAGAAAAAACGAGAAATGCAATGAAACATTACGGTGCGATCTACGGTGTATTCACCGGCGGGGCCGCGGTCTTGGCTGCTGAGCGTATAGAAAGGATTGTACGAGTAGAATGGCTTGACTTGGGCATGCCGGATGCTGTTTGGATCTTTGAGGTTAAACGTTTCGGACCTATCATAGTAGGGATGGACTCTCATGGAAACAGCCTATATGAGGAGATCAAAGACAAAGCGATGAGAAACCTAAGCGGAATTCTGAAGCATCTAATTTCCAGCAATCCAGAATCTAGAATACCCTTTTAGTTTTGAGAAGCCATAGTAGCAGGCAAAAGATGAGCATCGTTGCAGTCATCAACGTTAAGAGAGGAGCCAGCTTAGCGATAAGAGCGGCTAATATGAGATAGAATCTCATCCTAGCTTCGTTTTCTCGATCCGCATTGAATGCTGCGCTTCTATAGAGAGCCTCAGCCAGGGATCTGTAGGGTTCGAATAGGCGGCTCACATCCTCTACTAGCGATCTTACTTCATTAAGTAATGGGGAGTACAAGTATAAGTCTGGAACGTTGAATCCCCAGCTGTTCAAGACGCCCGCAATAGACTCTTTCGAAGCGAGGCTTAAATAATAAGCCAGCTCTGCATTGTCTTCTATCGTCTTGTCTCTAATTAATCTGAAAAAGTGCTTATAGTATTCAAGTCCTCCTCGCTGTTCAGCCAATTCGCTGACAACGTGATACGCCGCGACGTAGTAGCTCGCGATGTCCTGGGGAGTATATGTAGGGGACCATTCCTGGAGGAAGCCGAAGTCGCCTCTAAACTTCTTCTTGACCTCTGGGATTCTATCATGAATTTGCTGTTTCATCAAGATAGCTCCTTCATAGCCCATTCTACTGCTGATCTCTATGCTTACGTACTGCGCTATTCCTTCGTGAAACCAGAGCAGATTCTTGGGCGACACGCCGGCTTTCCAGAGAAAATGGTGAACGAGCTCGTGGAGAGCTATCACTTCAATCTGCCCTTCAACCGTCCTGGTATATACGATATTGATGTGGATGTCGCCTAGTTTTTCAGAGATGAATGGAACGTATCCTCCTATGTTTAGTAGTAGGTCGAATTCCGGGAGGAAAAATAGTACTCGGGCGTTTTCAAGTGTAACATTAAAGAGGTCGACAAGATCGACGTAAGTCTCGTTATAGAACTCTAGGATGTGCCGCGCGTATTCCACGTATCTAGGTACAGTCTCAAAAGTGAAAATCCCAGAATGCAGCTCTATTAGATCAGCTGACTTTTTCTTAGTTTCGAAGCCGATCTCTACGCGTAATAGGTTTTCCGTCTCGGGAATACTGAAGCAAAGCATGTTTTTATCTTGATCGATGGAGCTTGGATGATAAACGGAAGCCGAACCGAAGGCCACCGCCTCATCTTTTCTTATGATGAACTCCTTCGGCAGCATGACTGTTATCTCCGCCTTGTTTCCCTTTTCGAAGCCGATCTGAGGGGAGAAGAAGATCCCATTAGGCTCAATTATCATTGCCGCTAAAGAGTGGTTATAGTAGATGTTTATTTCAAACTCTTTTCCATCAGATCTGAAAGAGAAAAATAAAGCCTCATAGAAGGGGGTTGAAAATCCCGCGATCTCATAGGGGTCGCGCAGGGACCATTCGATGACCCTGCCTCTTAAGGTCTTATTGATCCACCTAGAGAATTTTGGAACGAGAATCCACGTTGACCCTTGATCCTGAGTCGTATGATAAAAGACGTTTACAAGCGTTAATCCGTCCTCATCGATCTGAAAGACATATTTAACAGTGTCAGCATTCTGAGAAGACACGGATAATAGCGGAAATCCGCAAGTAACGATTAGCATGAAAACGAGCAAAAACAAGAAATATTTCGGTCTTCTGCAGAAGGATCCAAGCGATTTCTTTATCCTCAGCACTTCTCCCTCTTTTATTCTCAACGCCGATTTCTGCTGACAAGATGTTTAGACGCCGCTTGATATTAGCATTATGAATCGGGGAACCCCTTCCGCCGCAAATTCAGATCGCGAAAGAGATGTTCCTCCCACGGATATTAGGGGAATCCTTAAAGAAGAATTCATCCCTATTCATAATTAGCTCCATCTCGACGTTCAACATCTAAAATAAAAACACTTCAGCGCGGAGAACCCTCTCCATTAATGTTTATATGCAACGATAGTAAAATTTATATCCGAAGGAGATACTCAAGAATTTTGCTGGTATCCAGAATTGATGCACTTCCCCATCGAAAAGATGGGGGAGGAAGGGTGAAAGTGAGAGGACTCTTACACTCTCACGATGAACACCATGCATAGGCTCAACGTCAAACAGACGCTGGTTCCGAGTAAGCTCGACATGCCACGCCGTCTGGTGGATAGCTCGGCTCGGACGCTGATGAAGGGCGTGACAAGCTGCGATAAGCCTCGGGTAGGCGCATGTAGCCTTAGATCCGAGGATCCCTGAATGGGACTTCCTATCCCTAAGGCCTTCGGGCTTTAGGGATGCTCCTACGGGAGCGGGAACCCCCCGAACGGAAGCATCTTAGTAGGGGGAGGAAGAGAAACCAACAGGGATTCCCTGAGTAGCGGCGAGCGAAAAGGGAAGAGTCCAAACCAAACCCTGCA
>CAZCXS010000108.1:0-4603 GCA_964502685.1 uncultured Candidatus Bathyarchaeia archaeon | reverse complement strand
ATTCAAGAGGGGAGAGCTGCTTCGACGATAACTATCAGCCGGGCTTCTTCAAAATCAATCTCCCCCCAAATAAAGCGAAAAGATTCCACATAGTCGCCGCTGGAGGGGAAAGAAAAGAAGAAGTCATGCGTCTTTACTCCGCATCCTCAGAGAAGAATCATGTGGAAAAACTCTATACAGCGGAGATTAACCGACGAAAAGAGTTACTGAAGAGATTCTACGAAGGGAAGACTGCGAGACGAGAAGACTGGTTAAACTGGCTGGTATTATCAGCCGGCTCCTTCATAGCGAAGAGAAAATCAGCCGATAAGAAGACTATAATCGCAGGTTACCATTGGTTTGAAGATTGGGGAAGAGACGCCCTCATCTCCCTTCCGGGACTCACATTGGTTACTGGGAGATTCAGAGACGCTGAGGAGATCCTTCTCAACTTCAAGCAGTACTGCAAAGACGGCCTCGTACCAAATCGTTTCCCTGATAAGAGGGGAGACGAGCCTGTTTATGACTCTGTAGACGCTACATTATGGTTCTTCAACGCTGTTCTTCAATATCTGAAGTATACTGGTAACTTCAGCTTTGTTTACAAGAAACTTTGGGACACATTACAAGACATGATTGAACAGCATATCCGCGGAACACTCTTTAACATCCACATGGACAGCGATGGATTACTTCTGCACGGTCCAAGGCTGACATGGATGGATGCTTCGGTGAATGGCAAGCTAGTCACTCCTCGTGAAGGAAAGGCCGTGGAGATCCAAGCCTTATGGTATAACGCCTTGAAATTAATGGAAGCCCTCTCCTCAAGATTTGGCGATGAGGATAAAGCTCGGAGATATCGCCTCATCGCCGGGAAGGCTAGAAAGAGCTTCAATGAGAAGTTCTGGCATCCTACGGGGAGTTATCTATTTGACGTAGTAAGCAAAGAGGGAAATGATCCTTCTTTAAGGCCGAATCAAATAATCGCCGCGTGCTTGGACTTCTGTATTCTGGACTCTTCAAAGATGGGAGAGGTGATCGATGTGGTTTGGAGAAAGCTTTGGGGGGTTTACGGCTTAAAAAGCTTAGCATCTGATAATTCGAGGTATGTTGGAAGATACATCGGAGACTTTACTCACCGCGACTTTGCCTATCATAATGGAACGGTTTGGGCTTGGCTGCTCGGCCCATTCGTAACGGCTTTCCTTAAAGCTAAAGGCTATAAAGCATACTGGAGGAGATTTGCTTTCGAGAGGTTTCTGCAACCCCTATTTTACGAGGAGACCCATAGAGCTGGGCTTGGAACCTTAAGCGAGATCTTTGACGATGATCCTCCGCACTTTCCAAGAGGATGCATCTCTCAAGCTTGGAGCATAGCTGAACCTCTCAGAGCATACGTTGAAGATGTCCTATTCAATAGACCCCCATACGAAAGACAGATCTTAACATCTCCGATTGGACATAAAACTTAAAATAGAAGCAGCAATTTCTCTTAAAGAGCCTCGTCTCCGATCTAAAAATAAAGGACAAATAGAATCTTAGACCTTTTAAATTAGATCAAGGGAGGAGATGAGGAAAAGGAGATAACCAGATAAGCATTATTAAAGCTTGAAGAGAAAGGAAAGATCCAGAATGGAAATAGTCTTTTTCGTATATGAATTTCCACCGTATCTTGTAGGCGGGCTTGGAACCTACGCGGAGTATATGACCAGAGAATTCGTGAAGATGGGTCATGATGTCACAGTCTTCTCGATGCATATCAAGGATGCCCCTACCAGAGACGTGTACAGAGGAGTAGAGGTTCATAGACCAATCGTTGAAAATATAAATCTCAGCCTCCTGCTTCCCATGTTTATTCCCGAAGAGGTGCGTCGATGGTCCAAAAGCGGCCAGAAGTATTTCGGAGACGTCTTCCTATACAATATGCTTTCGGCAAGCAAACTCGTTAACGACTTGGTAAGAACCGAGAACCGAAAGGTAGACCTGGTAGTCTCACATGATTGGCTTGGAAGCGTCGGCGGAATATTATCTAGCAGAGGCCTAAACAAGCCTCTCATATTTCACGTTCACAGCACCGAGCAGGGAAGATCAAGTAATGGGTCTGAGACGATAAAGAGGCTGGAAAGAATAACCGCGGATCACGCTGAGAGAATCGTGACTGTAAGCTACGCCATGAGAGACCATCTTGTACGTCTAGGCTATCAGGAAAGAAAGATCAGGGTTGTCTATAACGGGATAGATGCGGAGAAGTACTCGCCTATGAGGGTTCCACCCGAGGAGAGACGCAGGGTAAGAGAAAGCCTCGGAATCTCAGATGATGAATTCATGATTTTCTTCGTTGGGAGGCTGAACTGGGTTAAAGGAGCCGACGTTCTTGTTCAATCCATGCCTGAGATTTTAAGCAGCATCCCCAAGGCGAAGCTCGTGATCGTAGGCGTCGGAGATCAACAGGAACTGTTGAAGCACGAGGTATCCAGACTAAACATCAAAGACAAAGTCGTTCTGAAATATGAGTTTCTCTCCGAGGAGGAGAAGATCAAATTTTACGCTGCCTCCGACGTATGCGTCTTCCCATCGAAATATGAACCCTTTGGGATAGTCTGCACAGAGGCTATGAGCATGGGAAAGCCAGTAGTAGTTGGTGCTAGAAATGTAAGCGGACTCAGGGAACAAGTTGTCCCAAGCGGTCCTTATCAATGCGGCTTTCACATAAATCCCTACGACCCCAGCGACATAGCTAAATTCGTCATCATGCTGCTGGAAGATGAGAAGCTGAGGAGAAGATGCGGAGAAAACGCTCGGAGAAGGGTTTTAGAACTTTTTACATGGCAGAAGGTTGCAGAGAACACGATTAGAGTCTACAACGAAGTAGTATCTTAGAAGCGGGCTGTGAGCCATCGGCGTTTCCAATTCTGATCCGGGCAACATGTAAATAAAATGCATCAACATATCTTTAATTGTAAAGATCCCGGTTGAAGGTTAATCGTCTCGGCTGGATTAGCATGAAGATTTGTATGCTAACCTGGGAGTTCCCTCCTAGAATCGTAGGGGGGATTGCTCGTCACTGTTTCGGCCTGTCAAGAGCCCTGGCTAAGAGGAATCACGATGTGCATGTGATAACCCTAGAGTTCCCAGGCGCCCCCGCGTTTGAAGAGATGGATGGAGTGAAAATCCACCGTGTTAGAATCGAGTTGGGTCACCCAGACTTCATTCCATGGACTTTCATATTTAATCACTTCATGGAGAAGATTGTTGCAAATCTGAGTAGGGATAACGAGTTCGATGTTATTCATATCCATGATTGGCTGACTGCCCCTGTCGGCATCGCATCTAAGTATTATTTAAACAAACCTCTTGTTTCAACCGTTCACAGCATCGAGGTTGGACGTGCACAGGGCCTTCACAATCCGAATTCTCTCTTAATTGATGGTTTGGAGTGGTGGATGACTTACGAGGCTAAGAAGGTTATCTCATGCAGCAGCTCGATGAAGTGGGAGCTTGAACATCATTTCCATCTGCCATCTGAAAAGATAACTATAATTCCAAACGCGGTGGACATATCTAAGTACCAAAAGAAGATCGACAAGGAATCTGTGAAGAGACGTTACGGAATCGAATCTTATGAAAGGATGGTTCTCTTCATCGGCCGGCTTGTCCCACAGAAAGGAGTAGAATATCTAGTGAGAGCCATCCCCCTGATACTTCAGCAGCATAGAAACGTCAAGTTTGTCATAGCCGGCGACGGATGGTCTAAAGATCATTTAGAAAGATTAGCAAGGTCAGCTGGCTTCGGAGACAAAATAAGATTTCTAGGATTTATATCCGATTCGGATCTCACGGAATTGACGATGAGCGCCGATGTTTTAGTGGTTCCCTCAGTCTATGAGCCTTTCGGAATAGTTGCTTTAGAGGGGATGGCTGCAGGTGTACCCGTCGTCGCGGCCAATGTCGGCGGATTAGCTGAGATAATTGAACATGACCGAACAGGGGTTCTCGTCTACTCAAAAAACTTCGAGTCTATCGCGTGGGGCGTAAATAGAGTCTTATCAGATCCGGGATATTCAAACTGGCTAGTGCAGAATGCTAAAAGGAAGGTCCGGGAAGTATATAGCTGGGAGGCTGTTGCCAAGAAAACTATTGAGGTCTATGAGGAAGTTTGTGAAAGGTGAAGGCTAAAAATACGAGGTCCAGCTCATTGTTAGTTACCTTTAAACTCCATGTACACGCATAGCATTGAAGGAGGCACAAGCATAAATGACAGAAAAGTCTAGGGGGTTCGAATTCCTTGAACACACCGCGGACATCTATATAGCGGCGTATGGTCACGATCTGGCTGAAGCTTTCGAAAATGCTGCGCTTGCAATGTTTGAGACAATGACGAACGTTGACGCTGTTAAACCGGAAATCCAAGAAGTTGTAGAGGTGGAAGGGGAGGACAAACAGGCATTATTATACAGTTGGCTTGAGGAGCTCCTAGTTCGATTCGAGATAAACGATAGGTTATACTCCAGATTTGATGTGAAGGAAATAACCGAAACGGGTAATGGCTATAAGCTTAAAGCCCTGATACGCGGGGAACCATTCGACCCATCCAGACACGTACAGAAAGTAGGCGTAAAAGCAG
>CAZCXS010000107.1:0-4638 GCA_964502685.1 uncultured Candidatus Bathyarchaeia archaeon | reverse complement strand
GTTCTCAGCAAGGCTTTAAAGCATACGCGTATGGCGATAGAGACGGAGGCGGTGGAGGAACTTCTCAAACGTCTAGGTAAAGGTCAAGGAGATGTTGCTTACGGGTTGAAAGACGTTCAGAAAGCCAGTTCTCTGGGGGCCATTGATAAGCTGCTGCTGACTGATTCTCTTCTTCGCAAAGCGTTGGATGAGGAAAGAGAGTCTCTGGAGAGGCTGATGCATGAAGTGGAGGATAAGAGCGGCGAGGTCATCATAGTGAGCGTGGAGCACGAGGCAGGCGCTAAACTCAGTTCGCTTGGTGGAATAGCAGCGTTATTGCGATTTCCGATAGGATGATCTCCGTCTTTTCCTTACTTCCCTTATCTTCTCCAAGATCTTTGTCTCGGCGAAAGACTTTAGTCTATTTAATGAGTCTTCATCCTTCGCTTCAACGGTCAGTCTGATGAGCGGCTGAGTATTAGAGGCCCTTATGAGGAACCATCCATAATCTTCAGTTACTTTAACGCCGTCAATTGTGAGAGTTTTATATCCCATTTCCTTGAATTCTCTGGATAATTCGTTGACTACTTGAAATTTAATTTCGTCGGGGCATTCAAATTTCTTTCCAGGTATTCTGGGATATGTGCGCATAGTGTCAACGATTTCTGATAGTTTTTCGTCTCTTTTTGAAAGAATTTCGGCGACTTTGAGACTTGCATAGATCGCGTCGTCGAATCCGTATAGTTCCATAAAATAGAAGTGGCCGCTTGTCTCTCCCCCGAAGACCGCTTTTTCCTCGAGCATTTTGTCTACGATGTAAGTATGGCCAACGCGGCTTAATACGGGCTTTCCTCCATAGGCTTGGATGATCTCCTCAATTATCATTGAGCAGCTGACTTCATAAACGATCGGTGCTCCTTTCTTTCTCTTCAAATACTCCTCGGCCAATAGAGTGAAAATTGAGGTGCCGGATACGATTCGCCCTTTATCATCTACGAATACAGCCCGGTCTCCATCTCCATCAAAACCTACTCCAAAATCCATCTTGTTCTCAAGCACTAACCGTTTCACATCAGCTAACGTCTCTTCGGAAGGCTCGGGAGGATGCGCAGGGAACGATCCATCCGGCTCCGCATTTATAGCAACTACGTCAACCCCCGCCTTCTTGAAGATGCTTGGAGTCAAAATTGAACATGAACCATTCCCCGGATCGACGACTATTTTGAGATCCTTCTCGATATGTATCCGTTCCGTGACGTATCTCTCATAATCTAAGACCGCATTAGGATTCTTCCTGAGCTCACCGCGAGACGCCGATTTGAACCTTCCCCGAAGCACCAAGTCTCTAAAATCTTCCATTCCTCTGCCCATGCTTATGAAACCCGTCTTCAGCCAAATTTTGAACCCATTCCATTCCGGCGGATTATGAGATGCAGTTACCATAACTCCGCCGGTCTTACCATAATGAACTGAAGCAAAATTAAGCAGAGGAGTCGTCACGGTGCCTATGTCTTCAACGTTAAGCCCGCCGGAGAGCATTCCCTTAATAAGCGCGGAGGCGAGAGGCTCACTGCTGTGTCGAACATCCTTGCCTACAAGCATTGTTTTTCCCTCTCCATTCACATAGGATGCTAGAGACCTTCCTATTCGCTCAGCAACCTCTTCTGTAAGGTCCTCCCCGTAGATCCCTCGGATATCATAAGCGCGGAAAATTCCCTCCGAAATCATGCAGAACGCTCTCCTGCTCTACGGATACTGTACAATGAATTTAAGGCTTCTGAAAATTCTGGTAGATCGCTTTTTAAATTTTTTTATGGGGCCGTATTCTCTATTCTATTCCTTCCCACATCTTTCTGTAGAGCTCAAGCACATTTTCCTTAGTGAGGCTGATCGGACTGTTGCTTCTAGGCTGATAATTGACGGTGTACTCTGCAAGATCATCTAAATCATCAAGGCTCACTCTAAGCTCTCTAAGGGAAAGCGGGATTTCAAGTTCCCGGTAGAACTCCAAGAGCCATCTTATCATTCTCTGGGCATTCTCTTCATCCGTCATCCTGTCATTGTAGATCCCCGCCGCCTCGCTGATCAATGCTATCTTATCTGTCGAGGAGGGCAAGTAAAAATCTAGAATATAAGGAAGGGCAAGCGCGACCGAGAGTCCATGAGGCAGATTATAAATCGGCCCGATAGTTTGACCTATGGAATGAGCTAAAAGGACTTTGGGGTCGTTAAAGGATAATCCAGCTAAGGTTGCAGCCATCGACATATAGTAACGGGCTTCTAGATCCTCACCGTTCTCGTATGCTCTTTTCAGATAGCGGAATATCGTCCTTATCGCTCCGAGCGCCAAAGTATCCGTGAATGGAGTTGCCCATGTAGAGATCATCGCCTCAACAGCATGGGATAAAGCATCCAGCCCCGTATATGCTGTGATCTTAGCGGGCAAAGACACAGTCAACGTTGGATCCACGATTGCAACGTCAGGTATGATCAGATCGCTCGAAATGGCCTTCTTTGTCTTTTCATATCTGATAACGGCGAACTTTGTGACTTCGCTTCCAGTTCCGCTTGTTGTTGGGATGCAAATAAGCGGCAATCCTTTGTTGCGGACTTTATCAATACCTATATAGTCTTCAATCGATCCCTCGTTTGTCGCTGAGATAGAGGCAATCTTGGCTGAGTCCATAGCGCTCCCTCCGCCTAGGCCAAGAATCAAATCATACTTTCCATTCCTTACTTTTACTGCAAGTCGCTCCAGTTCTTCTATAGATGGTTCTCCCTTGATTTCATTGAAAACTTCAGCTTTCACGCCGGAAAGATGTTTCTTAACCTTGTCTACATAGCCGAGTTTCTCCATATTCGGGTCCGTCACAATCAGAGGCTTCTGGGAATCGAGCCTTTCAATCTCACTGCTTAAGATGCTGAGGGCGTTCAGACCGATATAGACCCTTCTGGGCCCTGTGAATAGCGTGACTCTCTTCAGCGAGAAGGAAGTAGACATTCTTTTCCCCTCGGTTTATATTACTGCGGAAGACACATAAGATTTGTCGAATATAAGAAGAGATATGCCGTTTTGCACATAAAACAGAAGCATAAAATCAATTGTCCCATGCTAATATACAGAAAAAGGGAGAGATTCATTCAATCGAGACGTGGTTTGAGCCATTCTTTTAATTGTTTATTAATTATAGTTTAGGATGTATTCACTAGCTAATTAGATGAGCTGAAACTTTGGAGAAGCATACTTAATAATGAAAGGCGTGAATGAGGAGACTGAGATAATCACTGCGTATGGGCATGAGCTTATTCGAGCTACTCATAAGACGACATTTGAAATCACGAAGGAAAGTTCGCTGACGCCGAGGGGAGACTGTATAATCGCCGTGAGAGCAGACAAGTCAGTTGTAGATTTAAGCCGAAAGTTTAAGGAACTCGCGAAAAAACAAGGTGCGAAGATAAAGATAATTATCGAATCTGATGGTGAAAGGGAAATCGTCAAGGCTTATGGCGATCCGAGACTCACATTTACGCATCCAGAAGACATTGTCATTAGAAAAAGTGGATATGTTTGCGGTAGAACGTTAGCTATAAAAGCAGATAAAGCTGCGAAAGATCTCTCACGTAAACTGATAAAAGAGCTTAGAAATTCGGATAAAAAAGTGAAGATAATTCTAACCGTGAAAGTTTAGGAGGCTCGATCCTAAAGGGTATTTATTTGATCTTCGCGTCTATAACTACCTGCCATTTTCCAGGCGCGACTTCACGGACTTTTCTCGCTGAGATAACACGATCTAGCTTGCGGCCTGCTTCTATTAGAGATCCAACAAGCTCTCTTTCTGCTTTCTGAATCAGATCAGCCCCATACGTAAAGCTGTAATAATGTATAACGCCTCCTTCTGATTTTATTGCTTCACAGGCAGCATCTACATATTTAGACGCTTTCTCTGGAAGATTCATTATCACTCGATCAGCAACTCCGCGAAGCTTTTTTCGAATGACCTCCCTTGCGTCTCCGAGGATGGGTACAACCCTATCTAAGACTTTATTCGCAATCGCGTTTTTTTCAAGATATCTCACAGCATCAGGGTTTATATCTATCGCATAGACCCTAGCATCCTTGCGTATCTTGGCGATGAGGATTGAGAAGGGTCCGACTCCCGTGAACATATCGACGACTGTTTCATTTGCTTTTACCTGAGATGCGACTCTCAAATGCTCGAAGGAGAGTCTAGGTGAAAAGTAGACCTTCCTAACGTCTAGGTGGTATATGCATCCGTGTTCTCGATGAATAGTCTCGGTTCTGCCCGAACCGGCGATTACTTCATATTCTCTCAGCCGTTTAATTCCCGTAATGGCGCTCGATTTCGCTAGAACAGTTCGCACATGCTTATGAGCCTGAAGGATTGCCTCTCCAACGATTTTTTTATGTTTCTCAAGTTCCAGTGGAACCTCAACGATAGCTACTTCCCCAATAATATCTATAGACCTGGGAAAACTCGCCAAAAGATGAGGAGGTAACCTGTCGGCAGCTACATCAAAGGCGCTGCGAGGAATCTTGAATCGCTTCGAGAAATCTCTTATGAGTATCTCGTGATGACCAAGTGTCTCCCTTATTTTTTCAGTCTCTGTCAGAATTGGCTTTCGATTCAAAGGGATATG
>CAZCXS010000106.1:0-4655 GCA_964502685.1 uncultured Candidatus Bathyarchaeia archaeon | reverse complement strand
CTCCAACATCATCAGTGGGGCCTTCATATTTTGGGAAGGGTCTATGGGTTTCGGAGAAGCCAACCATCATGAAGAAGGGCTCCTTGGGTTTTTTAGCTAAGAAATCCAGGACAAGAGGGGTGACGTCGAGGCAAGAATTGCTCTTAGCCTTGAAGACTTCTCGATATCCAAGCGAGTAGGGGTCCGGAGATTCATGCTGAAATCCGAAAAGAATCGTTGAGTAGCCTGCATGTGCAAGCAGAGCGGGAAGAAGAGGCTCATTCATGTTTAGGCGGAATCCGCGGTGGGTCAGTCCTATGAGTCCATGGCTGTGGGGATATCTGCCTGTAAGCAAGCTCGCCCGGCTTGGGCTGCATGTTGGAGATGTGCAGAAAAAGTTCGTGAAGATGACGCCGTCATCCGCCAGCCTATCCAGATTAGGGGTATCAACGTTTCTGCCGTAGCATCCGAGATGTCGACCTGTGTCATGTGTGATGATTATGAGAATATTCGGCTTCTTCTCTTTCCCCATTCTCCATCAAGCCTCGATTCTCTGAGCCCTAATAGTGATGGCGAGTTATAATAAGAATCTTCAGTTCAGGTGGGGATTTTTTTGTTTTTATACTTTATATACTCTAGGACTTCGTTGATGTCTCTTTTTATCTTGGATCTTCTCTGGAAGAACTTAAGTATGTTTCTTACGTCTCTTCTCAGAAGCATATCAGCATTCGGATGATCGGTTCTGACGAATTGAGGCCAATCAATAATGAGTATATGAGAATCCGGCTTTAAGACTACGTTGAATTCGCTTAGATCCGCGTGGATAACCTTCGCTTTCTGATATGCCCTCTTCACGTTTACAAGAATCTCATCTAGAACTTCCTCTGCGTTTTGGATCTCGGGGACGCGGTAGAGCTCAACGCCCTCTATAAAGCCCATCACAACCACGTGTCTGTTCTGTCCAATCGGCTCTGGAACAGAGACTCCGTGGGGATATACCATCTTTAAGGCTTCAAACTCCTTCTCGGCAGCCAGGCGAGACTGATAGAGCCATGAAATGTGCCTCCGATTCGCAATGTAGCCTCGGAGCCTCCTGGTCTGGCGGAAGCTTACGCGGCCTAGGCGATGAAACTTTACAGCTACCCTTTTCCCCCCAGGTGAGATGGCGTCGTAGACGTCGGATTCTTTTCCAACGCCGAGCGGCTTCCCGAATGCTTCAATCAGATTCGCCTTTACAAGGGTATTCATTGCTAAGCAGTCATATCCAACGGTGCTTAACACATAGCCAATGTATGGGCCGACCCAGCGGTACACGAGCCCGAACTTGCTGAGTCTGTTCAGTCTGTATTTAACTTGTTTTGGGGGGAGACCGCTGAGCTTTGAAATATCATCTTCAGGCACATACCTATGTCTGCTCATATCGAGCTCGATAACCGCGAGCACCCGGAAATCTTCGGATTCAAGTTGACCTAAAGTTTTTACAGCGATCTCGGCTGATGACATATCTAAAGAAACTTTATTCTCGGTAGATTAAAAAACCGTTTATGTGTTTTATGCCTAAACAGCGCTATTAGAAAAGCCAAAAAGTGACTAATCATAAATTTACGTTTTCAAGTTTAGCAATAGCATATCTTAAGGCAGGTTCGAAAGCCATCGGATTTATTGATTCTCGAAGAGAAATGTTTCATTGGATAAGTAGGAGGCTGAAGTAAGTGGGTCTCTCATCGCGGCTTCTTACGACTCTCAAGTTGAAACCAGCCTTGCGGACAGTGGCATAAACATCAATGCCGCATGCTTCCATAGAAGGCCTAGCTAAGTGGGGATGCACGCATTCCTTCAGGTTGCATTCCTCGCAGTATGGGCAAGGCCCGCAGGTAAGCCCGAAGGCCGAGTAATAGCCGCTGAGGAAGGCCTTCCTTTCCAATCTGGCCACGACTTCATGTGGGCTCCTCCAACTGTACTCTGGCTCTCTCGGCTTGAACCTCAGAAGCCCAATCGTATTCCCTGAGAACCTTTCTGAATTCTTCGGGCCTTGGACTGTACGGTGGGCATGTTAAACGTTTCCCATAGCCGCCGCATCCGTACTGACATTTGAGCCGAACCCAGTCTTTAACGATAACATCTTCGGCTTTAATCGGCTTTGCATCTGAAGCTCCAAACTTTATGGCCATCTGACAGAATCTGTTCAAATCCCTCTCTATGCTCAAAGGAGGTCACATCCTTTAAGTCGTGAAACCTATGGAGGCATCACTCCTTTGTTGATGCAGCTCCTCTTATATTTTGTTGACGGGAAAGGGAGAAGGATGATGCCTACGGAAAGTTCTCAACAGAGTCAGTGAGCGACACTTAAATATTACTCTGCGAATAAATTTTTGGATTCACATTCCTAGATGAGTGAGATTGCCCTTAGATAGGATGATCGAAAAGGCGTATGAGCTCGTGCAGAAAAGGAGGGTGGAGCAGGTAAGCGAAGGAGTCTATAATGTCGTCGGCGACCACGGCACCTACCTTGTGGCTCGAAAGATTAACGGGACAATTAGCTGCACTTGTCCAGGCTTTATTAGGAGGGGAAGATGCTCCCACTCATTAGCTGTCCTGCTGATCCAGAGACCCGATCTCCTAAAAAGCATAGAAAGGCAGATAAATAGGCCTCCGGAGCGTAAAGGATCAAGACGGGAAAGAGCCTAACCGACTAAATGTTTAATTAGGCTTCTCTCAGCTATCTAAGAGTCAGCTCGTATCGGCTTACTGAAAACCTATTTGGAGAAGGAGCATCATAAATGGCAAGGAAGAGAACATCGCTTGAAAGATTCCGCTTAAAGAAGATACTGGAGACTCTAGCCTCGAAAGAAGGGAGGGGAACAGAGCTAATCTCGCTTTATATTCCCCCCGGGAGGCAGATAAGCGAAGTAGTCTCCATGCTTAAGGAGGAGTGGGGCACAGCCTCGAACATAAAGTCTAACACGACCCGGAAGAACGTACAAGACGCGATCGTTAAGGTCACTCAACGGCTAAAGCTCTTTAAGACCGTCCCAGAGAACGGCCTCGTCCTATTCTGCGGAGCTATCCCCCAGAACGGCCCTGGAAGCGAGAAGATTGAGGGGCCTTATGTGATAATACCGCCTGAACCTGTGAATATCTACTTGTACAGATGCGACTCAAAGTTTCACCTCAATTACCTATTGGACCTACTTAAGGAGACTGAGACTTACGGGATAATCCTCTTAGACTCAAGCGAGGCGACATTCGCCGCTCTTACTGGTAGACGCCTAAAAATCGTTCAAGAGATAACCTCTGGGATTCCTGGAAAACACCGCGCAGGCGGACAGTCAGCCAGAAGATTTGAGCGCCTAAGGGAGATGCAGCTTATCGAGTTCTTCAAGCGAGTTGGGGAGCATGCAAACGAGATTTTTCTCCCGATTCCGGATCTGAAGGGGATCATACTCGGCGGCCCCGGACCTACGAAGCTGGATTTTGAGAAGGGACGCTATCTGGATTACCGATTGAAAGAGAAGATCGTAGCCGTGGTGGACACAGCCTACACAGGCGAGCAGGGAGTGGAGGAGATAGTTGAAAGAGCCCCCGAGATAATGAAGAACGTTAGGTACGTCGAGGAGAAACGTATCGTCCAGAAGTTTCTCTATGAAATCGGTCACGACACGGGACTGGCGACCTACGGGGAAAGAGATGTTAGAAGAGCCCTAGAGAATGGATTAGTTGAGACGCTGCTGCTCTCCGAGGAGATAAATAAAATCCGGGTTAAAGTGGAATGTGCATCATGCGGGTACTCCTACTATAAGACTATGAAAGAGCCAGATGTTAAGAATTTCGAGCAGTCAATCGGTAATGCTTCATGCCCAAAATGTCAAACGGCAACCCTTCAAATCGTAGAGGAGACGGAGATAATTGAGGAGCTAGCTAAACTGGCTGAGGATTCTGGGGCAAACGTCGAGATAATCTCAACGGAGACGGAGGAGGGGCAGATGCTTTGGAAGTCCTTCGGCGGCATCGCAGCGATTTTAAGATATAAACTCCAGAGCTAAGAGATCCTCAAGTTTGGTAACATTTTTCTTAAATCGATCTTAATACTATTGATGTACGGCCCATTCGAAGAGAGGAGAAAAAGCAGTGTCAGACAGAGAACTTGAGGCTCTGAGGCAGAAAAAACTGATGGAGCTAAAAAGAATCCTTCAAAAGAGGGAGAAAGAGAAAAGCGAGGGAAAAAAGGAGGATCCCCGGAAGATCCTAAATCAGTTCTTTATCGGCAGAGCATGGGAGGTCCTTAACGCTGCTAAAGCTCAGTATCCGCAAGTAGCGAGGTACGTAGAAAATACATTGGTGAGGCTGATTATGGAGGGGAAGATTAGGAATAAGATTTCCGGGGAGGAGCTCTACTGGCTTTTCCGCCGTTTAGGAATAAGAGTCCGACTTAAGACTCGTATTAAAATCCTAGAGCATGGTAAGCTGAAGAGTCTTGAGGACAAAATAAGGGAACAGTCATTATTGTGAATGGGAAAATCCGGTATGGCTTAGAAAATGAAGTTAAACGTTTTTATGGGTCTCCGCATCGTAACAATTATATTTATATTAGTCTAGCTCTTGATAGAATCTAGCACTTATGGGAGGAAGGGTGGCCGGTTGGCGCCGAAACACCGCTATCGCCAAGTACTTTAGCC
>CAZCXS010000105.1:0-4655 GCA_964502685.1 uncultured Candidatus Bathyarchaeia archaeon | reverse complement strand
GCCTAACCCTTATCAGGTTGAATCCCTGCTTAGCCCGCCGCTTCAGAATTGTTTCCACATCTAAACCGCAATATGCCACTCCAAACAGATTGTACATGGTATCTCCAAGGATAAAGCATGGCTCGCCGGATTCGTACTCTAACCCCCAATATTTCCCAGGACACGTCTTTAGGAACCCCCTGACTGGTTTATTCGGCTCAACAACCTGAAATTTGCCGACGCGTTCAAGAGAGGAACCCCCATTATTTGTCACTGATCTGTAAGACCACACTCCAACCTCATTAGGTGAGAATCTCACTTTCCATGCGTCGGACCCATCATAGAATCCTGGAACCAGATACTTTGCTCCTGAAGGAGATTCGAAATTGCAATCGAGTATGACGTCCAAGAAGGGATTATCGTATTCTCGTTCAGCCTCAAAGCTCAGCTCCAGAACTGATCTTCTTTCAACTTCTAACATGATACCACAAGCCTACCTGTTACGTTTAAATCTTCCTTGGATAAAGAGTTGCTGGATCATGTTATAAAGTTAGTTAATCCTGCTTCTTTAGCAAGCTCAACTGCCCTTTTCATCTCTGCGCCGTTAAGCCTTCTCCTAAGCTCCGGAATCTCATGTGCTCTCCATTCCGGTCTATACTGAAACATCACATTGGTCCGAGTGTTTGGCCCCAGATTTTTTGATATCCAATTCAGTATGGTCCTCGTACAGCACTCCAGATGCCCTGGAAGAACAAGAACGCGGATTATAAGCTCGCCGTACCTCTTCCCGTATAAGTGATTCCTTGTGCAAGCCTCCCAATACCCAGGTGCGCCGCTGATTCTCTCCGCGCATCGGTTGTTGCCGTACTTGAAATCCAAAAGATAAACATCAACGAATCCGGCGAGGAGCTTAGCAGTCTCTTCGCTATAGTAAGAGTTAGAATTCCAAACAACTGGGATGTTCACGTTTACACAGGTGAATGTCTGAAGCCACTGCTGAAGCCAAGGCGTAGGCTCTCCGCCGACCAGATTGGCGTTTCGACATCCATTCCTCCTCAACTGTTCAACCGCCAATGCCAGTCTCTTCGGCGAATATATCTCACCGCTCTCAAACCACTGAGAGATAGACCAGTTCTGACAGTGAAGACATCTTATTGTGCAGCCCATCGTGAATATTGTCCCTGAGGGGACGAGCTCAGGTTCTTCGCCGAGATGCTCAAATATAGAGGACACGACGATCTGCGTGCCGCATCTGCAGTATCCGAGCTCTCCCTTCAAGCGGTTTACGCCGCATCTCCTCACGCAGAAGTGGCAGCTCTCTAAGATTCGCGTAGCTATTGTCTCTTTCAAGTCCAGAAACGACATCTCCGGGATTTCCAGATCTTCTAATCGTTTTACTCGTGTGTCTATTTCTTGTTGTAAGTCCGTAAATTCATCGAGAAGATCCTCATGTAGGTTCCAAAGATCTTTGAGAGAGTCGTCTTCATCGAAATCCGCGGGGATTCTCTTGGCTATCAAAAACTTAGCTGGCTTATCATCTTGCATAACGTCAAAGTATCTTTTAAGACTTTCACGAGCGTTCTTATCTTCCAGAACTGAAACAGCATCTCTCCGAATTATTCGCCACATAAAGTCTCAGAGATGATATGGAGCAATTTCCTTATTAACACTACGTCGCACGGTGGGACTCGAGGAAATATAGCTAAATTATTGGGGACGGAAATGAGAAGCCTCCTTTATGAAACTTCCCTTTGATCGGTATCTTCATGCCACAATTGGGGCAACGCATGTCTTCGGTGATATTCCATCTGATTATTCCAAAACCATACCTTTTAATGAGCAACTCTTGACATCCCGGACAGTAAGTATTCTCATACTTATGCCCAGGCACATTTCCAATATAGACATAATTGAGGCCGGCACGACGGGAAACCTCGTAAGCTTCTTCAAGGGTTTTTATCTCTGTTGATCTTATGGTGGTGAGATTATAATCTGGATGAAACCTCAGCAGATGAAACGGCGTATCAGCCCCCAAGTTTTCACAGATCCATCTCGCAAGCTCAGCTAGCTGATCCATGGAGTCCCCAATGTCTGGAACGATTAGGTTTGTGACTTCAATATGGATTTCCTGCTTCTTCATCTCCGTTAAAGCGTCGAATATGGGCTCCACGGATGGGACGGAAGCAAACTTCTTATAGAACTCGGGGTCGCCGCCTCCTTTAAAGTCAACAGTCGCGGCGTCGAGGTAGGGAGCGATTTTTCTGATCGCTTCAGGTGTCATGTATCCATTCGTGACAAAGGTGTTGAACAACCCCTCTTTATGCGCAAGAACAGCAGTGTCATAGGCATACTCAAAGAAGATGGTCGGCTCAGTATACGTATAGCTCACACCTTGGCAGTCATAATCCTTAGCAGCCTTTATCACATCTTCCGGGGGAAGATCCCGGCCGATTATCTCCTTCTCTTGACTTATGTTCCAGTTATCACAAAATTGACAGCGAAAATTACATCCGACTGTTGCAATAGACATGACGTATGCTCCTGGATGGAAATGTGAGAGCGGCTTTTTCCCTATCGGATCAGCGTGAGCAGCGCAGGCCTTTGCGTAATTTAGGGAATACAGGCTTCCAGACTCGTTTTTTCTAACCCTGCAAAATCCGAAGCTGCCGTCTCTTATTAAGCATCTCCGCGCACAAAGGTTACATTTAACCTGATTACCTTGAATTTTTTCATAAAGCATAGCTTCATGTCGAACCAAAAGAATTACACCTCGATCCACAATTCAGAATCTTCTCCAACTAGATTTACTTGTAGATTACTCCTAATTTAATGGTTTCTCCAGGTTTCTCATCAAGCATTCTATACGCTTCCACGACGTCCTTAAAATGCACGATAGGTGAAAGTAGACCCTTACTCGTCAATCTTTTCTTTCGAAAAAGCTCAATAACAGTCTCGTAAACGCGTTTTCTATCCCATCGAGGATAATCCCTGTAAGGCTCACTTTCAACCCGTGCACCTGAAACCATCACCTGCCGATTGAAGTGCCACTCCTCTCCGAGATTCAGCCCTCTCGCTTCGCCATGGTACCAAGAAACCGGAACAATTGTACCTCCGTAACTTGTCGCTCTGATAGCTTGATGTAACGCTTGATATGAACCGCTCGTGTCGATTGAAACATCCACTCCTCCACGAGTAGCCCTCTTAATTTCTAAACCCACATCGCACCGGAAGGGGTCAAGAAGCAAATCAGCCCCATACTTCTCCGCCAATCTTCTCCGTTTCTCAATCGGCTCCACACCTATCACATATAAGGCTCCGGAAAGCCTAGCCATCTGAACAGCCATTAACCCTATCGCCCCGAGCCCAAATATGGCGACTTTATCTCCAACCCGAATGTTCCCTTCTCGTACTGCCATAAGAGAAACAGTGGCGGGATCGATGCAGACTAGATCCTCATCGCTCAGCTCGGACGGAGCTAGCTTAACGGATTTTTCATCAACTGTATGAGTCTCTCTTATCGGGAGATATCCGTAGACTCTGTCTCCAACCTTAATCTTCTTAACTTCGTTCCCTGCTTCAGTCACAATGCCTACTGTCATGTTCCCAAGTTCTATTGGAAAATTTCCCCCTCCGCTCTTATATTTGTCAGGGGGTCTCGGCACAAAAACTCCGAGTTTAGAATCAAATATCTTATCAGTGAAGGGAGAAACGCTCCGATACATTGTTAATGTTGTCCCATGCTTTTCTGCGGAGAGAAGGCTTTTCACGCGGACCTGATTCGGCCTTAAAGGTGGCTCTTTGTATTCTCTGAGTACAGGAGTTCGAGGAGCAATTGCGACTAGTTCCTTCGGCATCCTTCTCAGCCTCTGGAATTAGTGCGCTGCATTCACTAAAACGTTTTTGCATCAATAAAATATGACGAAACAATCTGATAAGAGAGTTGCTATAATAAAAAAGAAAGAAGGCATACGCCTTTCCTAAGAGCCACTTATCGGAAGAAAATGCGCTTGCAAAACAAAAAGAACGTCTAGTCCTTAATCGCCTCGAGGAGGCTCATTACGTTCCAAAGCTTCACTCGAGTATAGGGCGGCATATTGGGATCCTGAAGAATCTCGTCAAGTATCGATATAGCGTTAGAAGCTCTCACCGCCAAGGTATATTCTTCTGACTGGAGAGTATCCATTGATTCCTTTGCCGCTCTTCTAATATTACGTGGAGTAGTCGTGTCCTCGGAGACCTGACCGAGGATAAACATAGCCTGCTTTATCCTTTCCTCATACTCCTTTAGTTTTCTTCGGCTAACCACTTTCAGTTCCCTCCAAACAATTAGCCTTTAAGATATGAGCTGATAATTCTCAAAAACTATAGTAAAAAGCAAAGATATAAGCATATGCGATGTACGCTTGGTATTTAGGAGGACCAAAGCGTAGATTGGGCATCTTGCTGGCTATTTATTATATGATACCTCCATACGAAAGCCTACAGTGGCTCAAGAGCTATAGCTCTTATCCATGAAGAGTCGAGACCCTTGACGCGAAGGGGAAGCCCTATGTAGAACACTCTTTCTTTTTGCACCTTCTCTAAGTTGACTAGGCCTTCAATCAATGGGATCTCATTTCTCAACAGATTGTTATGCGTGGCCATAGATCCACCTGGAGCCTCAACGCCGATATTCT
>CAZCXS010000104.1:0-4683 GCA_964502685.1 uncultured Candidatus Bathyarchaeia archaeon | reverse complement strand
TTACTCGTCCACGGAACATAGTCAGGTTCACCCCAAGTCAATGCGGCGATTATCCTCTCCCTGGCATTCAACAAGCGTCCTCTCCAGACTGTTTCTTGATTATATATCTGAACTGATCAAGCATTCTCTCCTCATGATGCCGCTGAAAATATCATTTCAGAATGTTTCATACGGGGCATGCGTTATTGAATGGTCACTTTAGGCGGGTTTACCCATTCCTGCCACTTTTCTTCGATTCTGCCCTTCTTTTCATCACCGCGATGGATATATATCCTATAACGCATATCCAGCCTATCGCCTCTAGCCTTCGACAGGTATATCGGTCCTTGATCAGGCCACTCCGGCTTCTTATCATAGAACGGGTTAGCTGCGAAGAGTCCGTAATCCCGCACATGCCAGCCGGTTGGATGTCGAATGTTACTCGGATGATCCATGGCGGCGATTCCGTTTATAGGCCCTCCGGGCACAACCGGCCCGTAATAGTCAACCCATTTTGCCTGTCTGCCCCAGCATTCCCTCTCGGTTCTTCCACCCTCAGAGTTCACTATTATTCCTTCAGATGTCCCACGCATATTATCTGCGACTCTAATGACTAGGGGGCCGTTCTCTTTAGCTGTTTCCTTCCCCTCGACATCCGCGTTGAGTATCACCTCGTCTACGGCGGGTCTCATAACGGTGCGTATATCGATTAGACGCATCGGCGAGACGTTCCATATCGTTATTGTTCTCGTCTCCCTCATCAAAACTTCGCCTTTCGTCTTAATTTTCCATCTGCTCCTATCATGGGATGCCTGTTCCAACTCGTCGTTCTGCTTCCATATGTTCTCTTCCTGTATCCTTCCAAAGACCGGGCCTTGCTCAAGCCTCGTGAATCTTTGATGAATCACCCTGCCCTGCTTGGGGTCCCCTATGCTTCCCAAACCCCAAAAATTGATCCCAGGCTCTCCTCTTCTGCCTGAAACATCCCCCAGGGCGATGCTTATTCCCCTATGGTGAGGATGATCGCCGAAGTTCGGTATATGCCTGACAACATTCAGCCCATCCGGGCCGATAACCGGATAGAGAAACGGCTTCTCGTATGCTTCGTTATAAATGTAGTTTGTTACATGCTTTCCATTAACGAAGATCTCTAGCTGGTAGTCCCCCCTATCCCAGATCTCAACGCCCCTTGGAAACCGGTGGCCGCGAGTCCGCTTCCCTCCGACAATGATTTCCACTTTCCTATGCGCATGGCTTGGATGAATCCAGGAGATTGTTCCCCTAAGCCTCTCGGTGTCCAGTGAAGAAAATTGGCAGGGAATTATTCTGCCCGTAGCCTCGTCAACCATCCTAATGGAGGAATGATCAAACTCTTCCTTATCAGCCCTCTTTAGATAATCTTCAAGGTTTATCTCGATCGATATTGGAGCTAGGTAGCACTCCCGTCCTTCAAAGTCGATTTCCAGCGGGATTTTACTCGTCATTTTAGGGGCTTCTCATAATCGCGCTAGACTTGCACCACATCTATTCCCAGGAGCCTACAAGCGTCCACTATGGGCTTTACATAGTCCCCGTGAATCATGCTTGCGTGATGTATGAAACCCTCCTCAACCAGGACCCTATAGAGCAGATCGAGGTCGGGTACTTTAACCCAGCTCCATGAACCCCTGAGCTCCTGGTCAGCCTTCTCAATCTCGCCTTTCGTGACGAGCATCTTGAATTCACCGTCGTACTCAACAAGCCTACAAATTGTCACAACGCCCGGTTTTAGCTGGAACTCAGCCGTTCCCATCGACCGGTCTTTCCCCAAAACCACCCCGAGGACACTTTGCTCCCTGACCCTAACCTTGCAGCCTTCGCAGACAAGAGATGGAGGAGCATTCCCACAGTGCCAAGCGAGGAAGACGTTTTCCTTCTCTTGATGTTTTATCGTCCAGTCGATGAAGTGAGGCGGCGTCGTCTTAAGCGACGCCAAATACTGAATAAGCATAGTCAATGTGCCGTAAATGTCAACCTCGCATGATGACATGATCCCCTGATCGGTCAGCCGCCCCATCGCATAGCAGGGAGAAATCCCATATATCTCCTGAATCGCCGTCCAGCACTGAACACCCAAGCCTGAGAGATTCTTCTCCTCAGCGAATTGCTTTAGAGCCAATTCAAACTTAGCTGACTTCTTAGCGCTTTCCTCATTTATATCTGAAAGGTCCGCTTCTTCCCTCATCTCGTTTAGAATTTCCTGAACCCTAGGATCGTCATCCTTCATATTCTCCGCTCTGTTCACGATGTCAAGCAGGGAAACCGGGATGACTCTCTGTTCAAAATTCTCGATCATGGCGTCTTCGCTGAAGATGCACGTCTCGAACCGCTCCGGCCTTGGGCCGACTAACCCGATCTTTGCGCCGATGAATCCCTTTACGATGGAGCATACACGTATAAAGTTCCGAATATTCTCGATGAATTCTTTCTCCTCTGGGAAGACTATCCCCCCGAAGAGGAAGGGGATTTTTCTACGATGCATTCCAGAGGAGATTGAGAGAGTCCCACAGAAGGAATCTGATCTTCTGCCTCCGTCAGGCGTGAAGGGGCCTTCTTTTGTTCCGAACAGAAGAATCGGCTTGTCGTAGAAGGCTGACGCGATGGTCAAGGCTGAGACTTCATCCCCGAAAGTCATGGTTCCTATTATGACGCCGTCGATGTTCTTCTCCTTGAAGAGCTGAATGGTCTTCTCGGCGTCGGCATCATCCCTTACGAGGCCATTCTTTGTCGTCTTTTCGTCTGGAACGACGACTTCCATCTCGTTGATCTTTGAGAATGCGTCTAAGCATCTAGATCGCATCTGAACTGCCCATTCCTCATCGAAAGGTTCCCTGTGGCATGGGACAAATCCTATTCTAATTTTCTCCGGGTCTTTAGGTTGCAAAATTAACCCTCCGCTAATGACTATAAGAGGGCGAAAACAATTTATAGCTTATTGTCGAGGCTTCTGTTCGCGGGGTCCTCAAGTTCCTTATTATCCTGTTTAGAGATCACGTCTCTCGAAATTGATCTATTGGGGGTACCTTCCATACTTCATAGCCGTCTCATAGACAGCGTCAACGTTCGCTATGGGGGTCTTAGGAGCCATCCCGCCTCCGCTTGAGATGATGAATCCCCCGTTCGGAGCGGCTACTCGAATGAGATTCTTACATGCCTGTATGACTTCTTCGACAGTTCCGCTTCTTAAGAGCTCAACGGTGTTCAAGTTTCCGCATAGACAAGTCGAGTCACCTATTCTCCGCTTTGCTTCCGCAGCTTCAACCCAACCGAAGTGAAAGACATGAGCACCCATCTCGGGAACTGCCTCTAGTACATGCGTCACGTCTCCCTCGTTATGATAGAACCTTACAGCCTCCTTCGGCGCGGCTCCCAGCTCTCTCCGCCAATATTGCAGCCCGAAGCTCTCCATAAGCCTTGGGGAGAGGAAGGTTAAGCCATGATCGGCGAGTATCAGGACTCTGATTCTGTCGAGAATCTCAGCGCATAGATTAATCCATTCGATGTTGACTTTCGTTATGAGGTCGAAGAGTTTATGAACCTCGTTTGGACGGCGATAAATATCTACGAGAAGCCTGTCGTATCCTCTTAGCTGCGACGCAAAGTCTATTGGTCCCAGAATTCTGACGGTCCAAGCCGCGTATCTTTCAAGAATCTCTTTTCCATAGCGGTTTCGATTGTGGACGTAATCATCTTCTAATTTCCCCAGCAATTCTCTCCTCAAATCCGGATGCTCAAGCTTATCGTAATCTTCCTCGCTCGCTATCAAGGGCTTCCACCAATCCGACTCAGCATTCCGGCTTCTCTTATCAATCTCGGCGCCGAAGAGCGAAGGGGCCGGCCGTTCACCGATGCCTATGAAATGGATGGCTTCGGGATATCTATCTATGGGGTTGAACTTCACTCTATGCCTGTAGTCTTCGCCTCTAAGGGGCAGGTATGATTGAACGAAATCTACAGTCTCCAAGTGCGCAGAGGCTTCAAAACGCTCCCAGGGTGTCATGCGGATTTTCAAACTGGTCATCTTAAATCTCTTATACGTTTGCGCCTATCCCTATAATTACGCAGGGCTTTTCAGTATCATTATAGAAGGCGTGCGCTACTTTTGGAGGAAGATAAATTACGTCCCAAGCTTTGACTCTTCTTCTCTCTTCACCGACTTCGACTATTCCCCCGCCTTCTAGGATAAGATAGGCTTGCTCTATATTCTCGTGGGCATGTCTTCTGTTATCCCCTCCAGGCTTAATCGTCATGACCCAGAGCTTCAGGCTCTTAGCTAAGTTGGGCTTCGGGGAGCCGCCGCCCAGAATCTGCTGGTATAAGCTTGTGGGTCCATGATCCGGGACGATCCTTTTCTCTATTTGCTGCACATTTATGACTTCCAATGTAATCACGGCTGACTCTGGAGAATCAAGAATATTTAAGCATTTTCAGCATACCGTTCCCCTTCTGATGTGAAAAATCGGAGCTTTCAAACAGAATCCGTAAGGAAGATGATGCGAGAAAAACGTATATATCAGAACACGGAGTCTTATCAACGTGCATGGGGGAATTAAGTTTGACCGAATCACGTATTAAGGGAGTAATCCCTCCTCTCACCACACCATTCACAGAGAATGGTGAAGTCTATGAAGAAGGATTAAGGCGGCTCTTTGAATTTCAAATAGA
>CAZCXS010000103.1:0-4707 GCA_964502685.1 uncultured Candidatus Bathyarchaeia archaeon | reverse complement strand
GCTTTACGAGTACTTCTTCGAGAATCTCTCAATGATCCCTGATGAGAAACATTACCTGGTTATAGATCGGGAATCCGACACGGCGATAGGGCTGCTTGACGAGGCATTCGTCGCTGAGTATGGTAGGCCAGGAGTAAAGTTCGTCATACGCGGAAGCCCATGGAAGATCATGAACATAATCGCTGACAGAATCTATGTGCGATCTGTTGATGATCCAGCGGGGGCTATACCTAGCTGGGTTGGAGAGGAGATTCCCGTGCCCTACGAGGTGGCCCAGGAAGTCGGGGAAATACGACGATTTGTAGAGAGGGAAATGAAGAGGGGATCTGGACCTGAAGAAATCGCGGATAAACTCGCGGAGAAGTACCCAGCCGACAAGGAGACAATCCTCGATGCAATTTCAGAGACCGCGAAAAACGTGAAGAGAGGCTATCCAGTCCCAACTGACAAGAGAATCACCCTTGAAGAGTGGGAGGACTATATCATTCTGCAGGCTCATTTCGGGTCATTAACAAATCGCGCTTTGGCTCAGCTACTGGGACACATAATCTCAGAGAGAACCGGGTATTCCGTTGCAACCCAGCATGATCCCTACAGGATCTTCATACATGCTATGGGTCAAATCAGATCAAGTGCGCTCATCGAGATAATGAATGAGATTAAAGATGCGCCGCCTGAATTCATCGAGGATACGCTTACAAGAGCCTGCGTGAGAACAGGAATCTTCAAGAGGAGACTGATACATGTAGCCAGACGGTTCGGCGCTTTAAAGAAGTGGGTTGACTTCAGCAGTGTAAGCCTTCAAAGCCTAATAAAGAGCTTTGAGGGCACCGTCATCTATCAAGAAGCGCTCAAGGAGGTCTTCACTAAGGATCTCAACTTGAAAAAATTGATTGAGGTCTTCCGCAGGATAAGGGAGGGGGACATCGAGCTCGTCCAGGTCGAGACGATTGGAGAACCATCCCCGCTGGCTCGCGTCGGAATTGAAAAGGTAAGCATGAAGACTGACCTTATCCCTCCGGAGAAGATGAGACGGATACTTTTAGAATCCGCAAAGGCGAGGCTGCTTGATGAGACGCGGATCTTCATCTGCACGAATTGCTGGGACTACATCGAATCGATCAGGATAGGGAACCTTCCACTGAAGCCTGAATGCCCAAGATGCGGATCCAGAAACTTAGGCATGTTGGGGGTCGAAGAGAAGGATGCTTACGTCTTAATCGAGAAGAAAGATCGAAGGCTAAGGAAATCCGAAAGAAAGCTTAAGAACAAGGCGATTCAGACAGCTAACCTCATATCTAACTATGGAAAGGCAGCAGCCGTTGTTCTTTCCGGGAAAGGGTTAAGACCATCTGACGCCCGGGAGATTCTAAAAAAGGAAAGCACCCTCTCCGATAGTCTTTTCGATTTAATACTTGAGGCCGAGCGGAACGCATTGAAGAGGAGATTTTTATGAGCAAATCATCCGCCGTCTCATCTTTATGCAAAGCCTGATGACTCTAAATCTCGATTTGAAAAAACGTAACATAGAAATATTTGTTCTTAGATTAAAGACAAAAACGAAAGAGGAGATTAAGAATGTTTATTTCTCCTTTCGTTGCCTCCCCAACCTCGGTTATCCGAAGACTCCTAACACTCGCTGAACTGAAGCCGGGCGAAGTTTTTTACGACCTCGGGGCGGGCGATGGGGGGCCGATCATACTCGCAGCTCAAGAATTCGGAGCGAGATGCGTAGGCATCGAGCTAAGAGAGGACCTAGCGAAGCGCGCCATGAGGAGAGTTCGTGAGCTAGGATTGCAAGATAGAGTGAAAGTAATCAACGACGACATGTTCAAGGTACCTTTAACAGAAGCCGACGTGGTTTATCTATACTTAACAACAAGCGCAAACGAGAAAGTTAGGCCGAAGCTGGAGGCTGAGTTAAAGAAAGGCGCAAGAGTCGTCTCTCACGATTACAAGATTGAAGGCTGGGAGCCCACCGTAGTTGAGAAATTCTGCGAGAATCCGAGATTAGGATTCCCATCTCATACCCTCTACCTCCACAAGAGATAGACCTCGTTACCCAGGAGACCCTCTAATCGGCTGTTTCCCGCGGAATCGCATTAAGCAGCCCGGTATACGATCAGATGAAACGCAAGGTTATTAAAGCAAAAAGAGATCAAGATTGATGGGAATTCCTGAATCATCACCAGGAATAGACAGCATAGAATGGATGAGCTCCGATGGTTCCTCTTCCCTGGAGTTACATTCATTCATGGCGTTGCACGGGATGCGGGATCTGCTGTATACGTTACCAGGTCGTCTTAAAATTTGATGAATGGCTCAGAATAGTTCGGATGTTCGGTGTAGGCGTAACGGGATCTGGATTAAATAAGCTCTATTTGGGGAAAAAGCCTGATGGTTCATGCATATTTCTTTCCAGATCAAACGGAATATACTTCTGCACCCTCCAAAATATGAAGCCCCTAGCTTGTAAGCTTTGGCCCTTTAAAATAATGAACAGGCCGAAATATGGTAAAAGTCAGGAGGCCATGTTCAATTACAGAGGGAGAAGATTCTACGTTTATGTCGACCCGTCTTGCCCGGAGATAGTATGGGGCAAGCCTACCCAGCTGATCGTTCAGAAGGTAATCCCCGAATTCATAGAGATCGCTTTAGGCACAAGGGAAAAACAGATCTACTCAACCGGAACCCTATTTCCCAAAATCCAGATTAAAAGAAGGCCTGACTATAAGCTTATCTGAAAGATGAAAGTTTAAGCCTCATAAAAATCAGGCCGATAGAATTTTTAGTGAGAAACACCTAAATCATAAAAAGAAATCCGTCTCTAACGGGCCGGTCGTCTAGCTTGGTTAGGACATCTGCCTGACGCGCAGAAGGTCGCCGGTTCAAGTCCGGCCCGGCCCACCAATAATTTGAGTTGCTTCTTAAGAAAGAAGTTTGTTTTAAGGCTTGTTTCCGAGCGTTTGATTTCTTCGTCGATAGTTGCGGGGTGCACCCTGATCCATGCTTCGAGGAGCTGATTAGTGCTTCGGTACCCCCGGGGTCTCCGCGTGCTTCTCAAGCTGATCGTGGATATCAGTCTTAACTATGATCCGTGTGCATCTCGGCTTAGGCATCTCTGGAAAAGGCTCTCTATTGTGATCCACGTTACTCACTCAATGAATGCATGGGAATGTTATCCGTTCATTGAAGTATAGAATAATCTTTCATGCCCCAAATTTTTTTCTTTAAATAGTTTATAAAGGAAAATTAAAGGAAATTAAAGGAAAATTGGCTGGTCTTTAAGGCTCTGTCGCCCAAGATGATTTTCTCAGGTATTTACCTTTTTTATTATCGTGATTGTCTTGGTCTCAATATCAGATGACGTAGTAATCTAGATTTTCAGATGTTAACGCGTTAATACGACTGAGGTTCCGATATTCGCATCTAATGTCTTTGAAGCGTCTCCTCGGTTTACTGAGATCTCTAGGAAGCCTGTGCCGCCGATTATGGAGAGAGGCTTGTTTCTCGGTGCCTCGTCGTAGGATGAGCATAGCTTAAGAGTCATCTTTCTGCCTCCCAATTGAACGTGGAGGTTCACGCCTTCTGAGATGCCGAATGCTTTGAGGTTCCCCTCGGAGATGTTTGTGATCAGATTGCCGAATCCATCTATATGGATGACTTCTCCTATGATCGTTTCTCCCCGGATCTCCGGGGATGAGAAGCTGGGTCTGACGGGGTCTCGTATCTCCGGGCCGAACGTGGAGGGCTCCGCTCCCTTAGCTAGGTGGGCAGCTGCGGGGCTAAATATGTCTCTTCCATGGAATGTTCTTGAGACCTTTTTCAGCATGTATCTCGGATTTGCGATTTCATATACGTGTCTAATGCCCTCGTTTTGAGCTGCGAGAATTAGAAGACCATTATCCGGCCCCACATATAGGCTTCTTTCGGTCTCTACGATTATCGGTCTTCGCGCTGTTCCCACTCCGGGATCTACAACAGCCACGTGGATTGTTCCTCTCGGAAAGTAGCGGGCTGCCTGGGCTAAGACAAAGGCACCCATCCGAACGTTGAACTTCTCAATCTCATGGCTTATGTCGATTATTGACGCGTCTCGGCAGATTGACAGTATAACGGCCTTCATCTCAGCGACGTAAGGATCTCTGAGACCGAAGTCTGAAAGCAGAGAGATTATTGGTCTTTGCAATTTCCGATCATCCTCAAGAAATAGTTGAACTGAAAAAGATTTAAGGATGGCACTTGTTCATCAGCAAGCTCTTCTGATGGCTTTTATATGCTGATTTCGCGAATCTTGCTCATCTCGTTTTTTCTCAGCTCCCCGGGAGCCTAGCTAAACCTTAAAAATCATCTTGTTAGAAAAAGGAAGGTGTTGCATTGGTTAACTCGAGGAGGCCCTATAGGTTTGGTAGATATTGTTGATGCGCCGCAGATCACTGACATCTTCCTCGGCAAGCTTTACAGACGAATTAAGCCTTCTCTAGCCTTTCACGCCGAGACTAAGAAAGAATTTGAAGAGTGGAAACGTGAACTGAAAAGTAAGATCAAAGAGCTTCTAGGGGAATTTCCTGAGCCTGCTCCTCTGGAACCGCAGCTTCTCTCATCTGAGGAGACGGGCAAATTCATCAGAGAGAAGTGGCTGATACAGTCGGAGCAAGACTGCTTTGTTCCCCTTTATCTTCTTCTACCCAAAGAGGGGAAGGGAAG
>CAZCXS010000102.1:0-4728 GCA_964502685.1 uncultured Candidatus Bathyarchaeia archaeon | reverse complement strand
AGCTTCAGTCTGAGCTTCTTCACTTTGAGGAACATGAAGGTTCATCTCATCTCCATCAAAGTCCGCGTTATACGGCGGACAGACACACAGATGAAGCCGGAACGTCTTATAGGGCAGAACCTTAACGTAGTGCGCCATGATTGACATTCGGTGAAGAGAGGGCTGCCTATTGAATATCACTACATCCCCGTCTCGCAGATGCCTCTCAACTATAAACCCCGGCTCAAGAGACTCAGCGATCTTCTCTCTGTCAAGGACAAACTCTAATCTGACACGTTTACCATCCGGCCTCACAATGTATAGGGCTCCGGGATAATTGTCCGGGCCGTTCTTAACCAGATTCCTCATTTCTTCGATATTCCAGTAAGTGACCTTCTCGGGAACAGAGAGCTTCTTAGCTATCTCAAGTGGAACCCCAACCTCGTTTATGTCGAGGTTTGGATCGGGGCTGATGACTGTACGAGCTGAGAAGTCAACTCGTTTTCCAGAGAGGTTTGTTCTGAATCGCCCTTCTTTTCCCTTAAGCCGCTGTGAGAGGGTCTTAAGGGCTCGTCCGGAACGATGCCTAGCGGGTGGTATGCCTGAGGATTCATTATTGAAGTACGTTGTAATGTGATACTCGAGAAGCTCCGTTAAATCTTGAATTATTAATGTCGGGGCGCCTGCCTCCAGATTTTCCTTAAGCCGCTCATTAATACGAATAATATCTACAAGCTTATGAGTGAGGTCATCTTCAGATCTAATCCCAGACTCAAGGGTTATTGAAGGCCTCACATAAACGGGGGGAACGGGGAGAACTTGGAGAATCATCCATTCTGGACGGGCATGTTCAGGATCGAATCCAAGCAGTCTTAGATCATCATCAGGGATTCTCTCGAATCTTTCACGTATCATACTTGCGGTTAACCGCTGCGCGCCTTCCTCTGTATGTTCATAGAAGACCGTTGGCTTCACGAATTCGATCTTGTACTGCTTCGCTCCGCAGTGTGGGCATTCCATGCTTGACTTGGCCTGTTCAAGAAAACTTCGATAAAGTGAATCCGGCACCGAGCCCAGCAGATTCTTGATATTTGCGCTCTGGTTCTTCGCCCTGGTTATGGCCTTATCGGAAAGCAGGATCCTACCGCAGTTTCTGCAGAATGCTTGAAGGAGATCATGAATGTTCTTTGTGAATTCAACATGAATTATGGGAACCGCCAGCTCGATATGCCCAAAATGCCCCGGGCATCTTGTAGCAGTGTTGCCGCATGTTCGGCATCTTTGCCCCGGTTCTAAAACTCCAAGTCTATTATCCATCAAGCCTGAGGGGATTACAGCTCCATCTTCATCATAAGTATCCGCAGTCTGAACCTCCACGACGGAGAGCTTCCGTATCTCCTGTGGGGATATTATTCCGAAACGGATAGCCTCAATTATCTTTCCATAGGATTCTTCCATCGCCATTTTACGCTCTCTCCTTAAGAATTAACCGCGGGGAGATGCATAAGCTCATAAGCTCTTGAAGCAGAAGTTTAAACGCGTAGGAGACTTGAACTGGGGAGATTCTCGCTTTGTCTCCGCAGATCGTACAGACGTATTTCCGCTGTTTCATATCGTAATATGCGATGTAGCCGCAGTTCTCACATACATAAAGCACATACTTGTCTGATTCTTCCAGAAGTCTGTCGCGAAGAAGCATGGCAGCTCCATGACCGATTAGACAGTCCCTCTCCATCTCTCCGAACCTTAATCCTCCACCTCTCGCCCTTCCCTCAGTAGGCTGCCTCGTCAACATCTGAACCTGCCCTCTCGCCCTCGCATGGATCTTATCAGCAACCATGTGGTGAAGCTTCTGGTAGTAGATTATCCCGGTGAAGATCTCAACCTCGTATTTTTCTCCCGTCACTCCATTGTAAAGGACCTCTCGGCCGGTGTAGCTGAACCCCAGATCGATAAGCATCTGCTTAAGCTCCTCTCCTCTCTTGCCTACAAATGGAGTTCCATCAACGGGCTCTCCTTTGGCCGCTGCCACCTTGCCTGCTATCGATTCTAAGAACTGGCCGATAGTCATCCTGGAGGGGAATGCATGAGGATTAATTATGATATCGGGGACTATTCCATCTACGCTGAAAGGCATGTCCTCCTGTGGAACGATCATTCCGATGACGCCTTTTTGGCCGTGGCGTGAAGCAAACTTGTCCCCTATCTCCGGTATACGTTCATCCCTCACTCTAACCTTAACAAGCTTGCTGCCTTCGCTGGTCTCCGTTAAGAAGACGGCGTCTACTATCCCCTTCTCAGAGGGCCTCATATCCACTGAGGAGTCTCTCATGCTCGGCCCTCTTATCTCGAACTCTTTGTACTCTTCAAGGAAGCGAGGTGGACTTATTCTTCCTATCAGAACGTCTCCTCCGAAGACTTCGGATTCAACGCTTACTATGCCGTCCTCCTCTAGGAAACGATAATATTGTTCCCCACGGTATCCGCGGATCCCTGACTCCGGAATCTCTATTCTATCTCTTAGTCCACCCAAGTATTGGAGACATTCAGCCTCGTAAATTCTATAGAAGGTTGACCGCGCAAGCCCCCTCTCTATGGACGCCTTATTAAATATCAGAGCGTCCTCCATGTTGTATCCTTCAAATGAGAGAACAGCCACGATGCAGTTTTGCCCGGAGGGACGGAGATTGTAGCCTATGACTTCCATTGGTTTAGTCTGGACTAGAGGCTTCTGAGGATAGTGAAGTATATGAGCTCGTGAATCAACTCTAAGCGGAAAATTCGCCGCGTATATGCCGAGAGCCTGTTTCGCCATCGCCGACTCGTACGAGTTACGCGGGGACTGGTTATGCTCAGCATACGGTATGAGGGAAGCACAGATCCCGAGAATCGAGCAGGGCGTTATCTCAAGATGCGTGTGATCAGGCGTTACCTTCTCCGGGTCTAGAGCTATCAAAGCATTCTCTTCTTCCTCAGCATCCAGATACTCGATGATGCCTCGCTTTATCAGATCTTCCCATGTCCATTCTTTGCTTCTAATCTTCTCGATCTCCTCTGGTCCAAGCTTCGGTTTACCGTTCTCAACTATTATGAGCGCACGTCGAACTCTACCCTCATCGCAATTGACGTAGACTTCCTCATTTCTTCCATGAACCTTCGGGAAATAAGCAACATTTATCTCTGATGATATTTCTCCCCTTCTCCGGGCCTCTCTCAACTCGCTTACAAGCCTACGCGGCGAACTATGATACCCGATGGGACAGCCGTCGACGAAAACCTTAGCTCCCGAGACGCGTAATTCCTTATCCACCTCAGCAAGCGGAACAACCCCTCTTTCATAGAGCATCTGCTTAACCTTTTCAGAATCGAAGCCGACGGAGATCAACGCTGAAAGAGCAAGATTCTTCACAAGTCCACAATTCGCACCTTCAGGGGTCTCATTGGGACAAAGCCTCCCCCAGTGAGTAGCATGGAGGTCCCGAGCTTCGAAGTTAGGTTGACTGCGGCTGAGGGGCGACTGAAGCCTCCTTAAGTGGCTAAAGGCAGATATCATATTTGTTCTGTCTAGAAGTTGAGTGATTCCTACTCGGCCTCTACCCCAGTTGCCCGTTGCGAGGGAATGCTGAAGTTTATCCGTGATTATCCCCGGCCTAACAGCAATGGAGATGCCGAGCATCCTCCTTTTCGTTCCCATTCTTTCAAGCTGATACTTGATGTCGCGGCATAGATTTCTAAAGGCAACCCGGAAAAGATCGGATAGAAGAGGGCCAGCAAGCCTTAAGCGTTTATTCTTAAAGTGATCTTTATCATCTGGCTCCCGCCTTCCAAGCTTCAGCTCAATAGCTCGACAAGCCATCTCACCCAGGAAGAAAGCTTTCTCTCTCCGTGACTCCCTCGTTCTTCCAATGTGAGGAAGCAGGTTCTTATCGATAATACTCTCAGCCTTTGCTAGACGATAACTTCTGACCTGACCGTGAGCCGCTCGGTTTCCAATGTATAGAAGAGCCTCCTCGACTGAGTCGACCTCTCCAGCAGCCTCAAACGAGGCTTCAAGCTCGCTCTGTATAGCCTCATCCGGTGAGACTACCTCTGCGATTTCTCTGTCTGACTCCATGCCGAGAGCTCTCATCAGTATTATGAAGGGAACTTCTACGGGTACTCCTGGAACTGAGACGTATATGCTTCCATCGGTCTTGATCCGTAGCTCGATTCTCGCTCTGAATCCAACAGTAGTAGAGAATACCTTCGCTTCGTAGATCGGGTTTGCTCCTCTAGTATCCACATCGACGAGAATTCTATTTGGAGCTAAATCCTCTATTGCCACGATGACCCGTTCAGATCCATTTATAATGAAGTATCCCCCTGGATCCAGAGGGTCCTCTCCCTGTCTGACGAGGTCCTCCTGAGAGAGCCCTGAAAGAAGACAGAACTTCGATTTTAACATTATAGGCAGGTCGCCTATGTAGACGAGTTCCTTTTCAAGCTCTTTCCCGTCAACTACAGGCGTCATCTCCACGGAGAGAGGCATAGCATAAGTAAGGTTCCTTAATCTTGCCTCCATGGGGTAGATCTCGTGGCGAGTTCCATCTACCTCAGTTATGTATGGACCGTAGATTACATCATTCTCGACTTCTCTGACTATGAATACCCTGCCGAATTTTATTTTGTACGGCCCTTCCGGGACCTCTATTTCTATCTCGCCGATCTCATCTATGACTTGCTGAAGCCCATGCTCCACAAATTCGTTAT
>CAZCXS010000101.1:0-4728 GCA_964502685.1 uncultured Candidatus Bathyarchaeia archaeon | reverse complement strand
TCGTGATTATCAGGACATTAACGTTCGGAGAGATCTCCTTAAGCGCCTCAACCCAGAGATAGATCTCAGCTATTCTCGACGAGTTTGTTATACCCGCCGCTTCAATAGCCATCCGGATTGCCTCTCTAGTCCCATTCGCGATGATTATCTTCGCTTTCGCCATGCCCTCAGCCTTGATTATCTCCTCCTGAGCAGAGGCATTAGCCAGTATCAATATACGTGCCCTCTCGAACTCCGCCTGCAGCTTCTGCTGTTCGGCGACCAGCTTCGACTCAATTGCAGATGTATACTTCGGAGGCAGCCCTATATTTCTCAAGTCGAACTCGAAATATGAGATCGCTCCGGCCAGCGTAGCTTCGGACTGAAGCCTCTTCCATATCTCATCCTTCATCACCGCAGCTATGTATTCCCGCTTCTCGACTGTCTCGACAGCTGTGAAGTTAGCCGTGACGAAACGCATGGTCTGCCTTACTATCGAAGCGATCGTCTTATCCTTCCAATTCAAGTTCGGATAGTTGCGATAAAGATCCAGAATCTTCCCCGGGTCAAGCGTCCATCGAACCATCACATCGACGGTCATCTCAAGCTGATCGCTACTGAAGCATCTAACTGAAGGATAATCTGCATAGGGATCGGTGCCGTCGCCCCACATTCCAAGGCTATCCACAGCGTAATAGATGAGCACCCCCTGAACCCATGGCGCCTTAAGATACCATGTGGGACCCAAGATCGGCCCCTGAATCGACTTTGTTAACGGATCAACCAAGATTAGACCGTAACCAACCGGTACATTAACAAACATCACCGAGCTAAAGATCACGCTGACTAATATTATGGATATAGAAATCACAACTACAGCCATTTTTAAAATGCTACCTAAACGGCTTCTCCACCCCTCGCCTCTACCCTCCGCCATAAATATTTCACCTCCTTTCTTCTCAGCCTCACCGAATTTAATTCGAGACCCACATCGGATGCAAAATTTCGCGTCAGGATCAACCTCCGCGCCGCAGAATGGGCACTTAGGCACAAATATCCCTCCGATGGAGATCAGTTAAGAGCGTGGCTCTAACTATTACACATCTAACGCGGCATATAAACATAAAGTCTAAAAAGGCTTTGAGGCGGAAACCGGCTTGTCATTCTCTACCGGTCCGCAGAGAATTCATCATGATGTTTCTTCTATCACTATCATCGTCAATGTCGTCCGTACGTTGCTTAGCTTCCTAATCTTCCATGTGACAATATCTTTGAGTCCATCCATGGTCTTAGCTTCCACCTTGGCTATTATGTCATAAACGCCGTATACACTATAGGCTTCCTTTACCCCCTCAATCTTGCTTAGAGCCCTCAAGACTTCATCCATGAAGCCTGTCTCCGTATTGATCAGCACAAAAGCAACCGGCATACAAGTATCCTCCATAGCGTCAGTATCAAGCTACGAGTATCGGTAAACTGTTTTATTAATCTTGCCTTCATAGTTATTCCCTGAGGAAGGTTGTTCAAGAACCACAGCGATGCATACCTCGGATGGCTGAAACTGGCAGAGGAGGCTGCTAGAAGACAAGACTATGAGACGGCTGCCCGTTTCTACAGATACGTCGCCGTGCACTTTGGGCTTCTAAGCGATACAGAGAGCCTAAAAAATTTCACGATAAAAACTGGGGAGTGCTACCTCAACGCAGGTAAGAAGCTATGGAACAGCAATAGACCCATCGAGGCTCTTCTCTCCTTTATAAATGCCTCTAAATGTTTCAGGGAAGGCCGCGACGAGCAGAGAGCAAAGAGATGCGATTTGCTGATCGAGGGCTACTATGATTCGATTCGTAGGGATAGAATAATAGAGCTATACAAGGATCCATACTATCTGAAGAAGATTGGAGATTATTTCGTCAACTCCGACATTGAGAAGGCCATCGAATGTTACGAAGCAGCAGCGGAGAAAGCCTTCAAGTCCGGGAAGCTCAGCCTTTCAGGAAGCCTCTATGGAATTCTAGGCGAATGCTACATGGCGCTCAAGAGATATGAAGACGCCGCGGAGAGATACGCCAGATCCGCTGACATCCATCATGAATGCCGGGAATTCTTCGAGGCCGCATGGCGCTACTGCATATCCGGATTCTCCTTCTTACTTGCAGGTAAAACTGAAAGGGCATTAGCCATGGCCGTTAAGGCCGAATTCGTATGCAGAGAAGACGAGATCAACATCATCCTGAATGATCTTGCATCGATTTGCAGGTTACTCAGCGAGGGATATCTAGATGAAGCCAAGAGGAGATGGAATAAACTCAGAATAAAGTTCAAGAAGAGCTATGTTAAAATCATTGATTCATGCTTCCAGTCTGTAAATTCTAGATAAGCAAAAGAGCGAACTAGATGAGATCCGACGAAACAATTCCCTGAACGGTTCAAAGATATTTTTGAGCAACTATATCTGGGGAAAAATCTATATTACAGCACGAGTTTAACGTGGGAGGCATGCTACTGATAAATGATCTGAGAGTGTGAAGGCATTTGACTACACAGCCTTAAAGGGCGGATTAATGAAAACCAAGAGATGACAATTAGATGGAGAGCTTGAAACTCTTCTACGAGGATGCCTTAATTCCAAAGGATCACATTCTGAAAACAGCCGAAGAGGTAAGGCCCGAAATCGAAAGGGTGAGGAACGCTCTCTCCACGGGATATGAAGACGACAGGTGCTCCGTAAATCTACTCGACGATGAGGATATGCTAAACACAGTGAAAGACGCGATAGAAGAGAAACTGAGCTTAGAACCGGAGTACCTCATCATCATAGGCATCGGCGGAAGCAATCTGGGAACCCTCGCCGTTCAAGAAGCCGTCTTAGGAAAGCTCTATAACCTCATGGCCCCGCGGATAAAAGTGTTATACGCCGACACTGTTGATTCAGACCTTATCGGCAGCATAATAAAAATAGTGAAGCCGGTATTGAGAAGAAACGGCAACATCCTATTAAACGTGGTAAGCAAATCGGGGATCACAACGGAGACCGTAGCTAACTTCCGAATACTTCTAGATCTGCTGAAAAAACATAAGAAAGAATATAAAGACTATGTAGTCGCAACCTGTGACAGAGATTCTGAACTCTGGAGCCTCGCCGTCAAAGAGGGATTCACCACTCTGGAGATACCGCTGAAGGTAGGCGGGAGATACTCCGTCTTCTCCCCCGTAGGCCTGTTCCCCCTCGGGCTTTTAGGCGTACGCATTGAGGAATTATTGAGGGGTGCAAGGCAGATGAGAGGGGCATGCATCGATACGGATTTGGAGAGAAACCCCGCCGCGATCACCGCGAGCATACAATTCATCCACTATAAAAGGGGAAAAAACATATCTGATTATTTCTTCTTCTCAAGCGACCTGGAATCCATGGGGAAATGGTGCAGGCAGCTGATCGCTGAAAGTTTGGGGAAAGAGTTTGACCTGGATGGCAGAAGGGTCAATGTTGGTATCACCCCAACGGTCTCTGTCGGCTCAACAGATCTGCATTCCGTCGCTCAGCTCTACCTCGGAGGACCCCATGATAAGTTCATAACCTTCATAAGCATAAGAAAATCAAGGCTCCGCCCGCATGTTCCGAGGACGAATGGATATTCGGATCTTGTTTCCGGGATGGATGGGAGGAGTTTAGATGAGATTCTCAGCGCAATCTTAGAGGGGACAAAGGAGGCATTCAGGAAAGATAAGCGTCCATTCATCGAGATCTCTCTTCCGGATAAATCTGAGGGCTCCATTGGTCAGTTTATGCAGCTTAAGATGATTGAGACAATGTATCTGGGGCACCTGTTAAACGTCAATCCCTTCGATCAACCGGATGTTGAGAAATATAAAAGGGAGACCAGAAGAATCCTAGCGGGTGAAGAAGCCCGATAATTTTTATGGCGGACCGCCCCTGAATGCTTTATCATCTCTTCAGATTTCCGCTTTTCCTATCTAAACTTTCAGTTAGCCTGTATCCCTTTTTTATGCACATGAACCTTTTTTATTCTCGTGATAACTAAGATATATTATAGGATTGCTCTGCATCTTCTTCGAATCCTCTTGATGGCGACGGCTTGGATGTGGGGGATGAGAAGACTTGCAGTTGGCAATTGCGAGGATTCTCTCGGAGTTCCCGTATTTACGTAGCCCCATACAAGTGATAGATAAGGCCCTTGAGATTGCCGATTTTAGTCGAGATGATATCTTTGCCGATCTGGGATGCGGGGATGGAGCTGTACTAGTAAGGGCAACTGAGAAATTCAAGGTTTTCAGCGTCGGATTTGAGATTAACCCTGTGCTTGTTCAGATAGCTCGAAGAAAAATCAAGTCAGCGGGTCTACAAGATCTAATCGAGATAGTTCATTCAGACTTGTTCTCAGCCGATCTCTCGAGATTCAGCGTGATTTACATCTATCCCAGCCCGCTGGTGATCGAGAGACTTTCAAGGAAGATACTTGCTGAATGCATGGAGGGAACAAGGATTCTAGTTCACGATTATTCCTTGAAGTTTCTTCAGCCAATCAATGTGGTTAAGTTGCCTGGAGGACCGTTGCATATCCATTTTCTATACTTCTATGAGGTTTAAAACATCTACTCGTGCATTATCAAAAGCCGATAAAACAGTCATAATTGTAAGAAATAATAAATAAAAGGATCGAATTCGCATTTAGAAAAGAAAAAGGGATTTTAGGCTTCCTCTACAGCTTTGTCTGCTCTCACGACTCC
>CAZCXS010000100.1:0-4752 GCA_964502685.1 uncultured Candidatus Bathyarchaeia archaeon | reverse complement strand
TCAAGAGTTTCCGCGGTGAGATCCAGCTCAACGTAGGAAGATACGGCAAGCTAACTGTACTTTAGACATGAAAAACGACTTGCTTCTCATAGTTTCCCAAAAACTATGAAGAGGTGAAAGAATTGGAGCGTGAAAGAAGAAATAGAAAGGGAAGGTTCGGAAGAAGCCGCAGCAGACAGATCCTACCGAAACCAGTCAAAGTGGGAGAAGAATACGACGTTGATATTCAAGAGCTCAGCAGAAGAGGGGAAGGCATAGCAAGAATCAAGGGGTTAGTAACCTTCATCCCGAACACTAAGCCAGGGGATCATCTGAAGGTAAGAATAACGAGGATAGGTCGAAGATACGCAGAGGCCAGGGCAGTAGCCGGAACGTCTGAAAGCTAAGATTATCTAAAGAAGCGCGCCTCAACGGGACTTAAAATAAAATTTTCGGAATCGGGAATTTACTTAGACGCTTCGAATATGCTCTCACCTAAAGTTGCAGGTTACCATTAGACCTTCCAGAAGCATCATTTTTTCATCCACATTTCCAAGTCAGGCTGCCGTATCTGCTCTTGAGCCGATTTTAACCTTCGAACCGCCCTTTCTACACGAGGCTTGGAGAATCCCTTCTTGACGCATAGGAATTCGTAGAGTTCATCCTCCATGAGCGGGCCATATCTCAGGGAGTAATCGTCGGTGACTTCAGGTTCAAGAAAGATTTTTCTAATCTCTCGATAGTTAGAATGGATTTTTTCTTTGAGTTCCATCGGAAGATTCTCTATTCTTCCATACTTTTTTATAAGCCTAAGGGCCGTCTTGGGGCCTATTCCTTTTATTCCATCGTTGAAATCCGTCCCTATCAGTATAGCTAGGTCAATGAGCTGTTCATGTGTAACGCCGATCTTCGAGAGAAACTCTTCAAGAATTATAAGCTCAGGCTCTAGGGGACGGGAAACTCCTCTGCTTGGGAGAAATTCTCTGCCTGTGATCGTTAAGTATCTTACAAGCCTAGGTGCTCCGAAAAGGAGTGAGTCATAATCACGGCTGCTTGAGGCCCACACATCTCCTCTTTTCGTCATGTATGCTGCTTGAGCCTCCGCTTCAGCTGGAGCTTGAATCCAAGGTATTCCTAACAGTTTAAGAAGCGTTTTAGCGTCTTCGATCATTTCAGAAGTCAAAACCCCCGTCATCACAGCTTTAGAGAAGGCAGTTGCATAATCACCCTTCTTCAGAGCCTCTTGCCACTCCATCATCGCTTTCTCTCTAAGTTTCCGTCTCTTCTCCAATTCTCTTCTTTTAAGAAAGAGAGGCTTTCCGTCAAAGACAAAGATTAGGGTTAGATGATATTCCGAGATTAGATGGGTTGTGCGATATAAAAGACCGACAAGATGTGACGTTACTGCGCCATTTGGCCCCCTCAATGGAAGGGTAGTTCGGGTTCGGATTAGCGCTAAGAATTGATGAAGAACATTACTCGCATCTACAGCAAGCGACTTCCCTCTAAGATCTCTCAGCCGAATTTTATTTTTAACGATTATCGGTGTGAGGTTTACTCCCAAATTCCTTCACGACGAGACTAGTAATTCTCAAAGTCGTTTAATAGCCCCTTTTTTGCTCCCTTCTTAAGCATCTCAGTTATCGCCTTCTCGCTGTCACCTGGGTTGACATCGACTCCTTTGATTGCGTCGAGGAGGAGCACAGTCTCGAAGCCAAGACTAAGAGCGTCTAGCACGGTGCTTTTTACGCAGTAATCAGTTGCTAGGCCTCCAATGAAGACCCTTCGGATTCCGGCGTTCTTCAGATGCCTCTCTAAGTCTGTCCCATCAAATCCTGAATATGCCTCTTTATCAGCTGATGTTGCCTTTGAAACGATTTTAGCTTCTTTTGGGAGCTTAAGGTTGGGATGAAATTCTGCTCCGGAGGTTCCCTGGATGCAATGAGGGGGCCATGCTCCTCCTTGATTCTTGAATGAGATGTGATTGGGGGGATGCCAGTCTCTAGTTGCGACTATGATTGCCCCAGCATTAGAGAATTTTTCTATATATCTGTTCAAAACTGGGATGATCTTTTCTCCCTCCGGGACTGGGAGGGCCCCTCCACTGCAGAAATCTCTTTGAACATCAACTATGATTAACGCATCCTCGTCTTTGTTGATAATGTACTTCATCGAAGTATTTCCCCCAGACACCCTTAAATGTAAGGCTATTTTACTTTTATTTTCCCTCAAAGTTGGGTCGTTCTCTCATTAAATTCGATATGTATTCTTTCTAGTAAAAATTATTTCTGAAATCATTAAAACTTTACGAAATTTTGTTTAGATAAGGCTAAGCATACAGCTGAAGAGTCCACAACAGATTTAAGGGTGAATGCGAGTAAAATTTATAATTGCCTCAGCATCAAAACGAGGAGTAAATGAACGAATTATGCATCGTTCGGATATATTCTACACATTTAGGTTGTGTTGAAGTTGCATAGCCCGAGAAAATGTTCTCCAAGTTGTCGAAAATTCAGATGCGGACGAAATTCCCTACAATTCAGAGGTAAGACACCGTGGTGCCGATGGACTGATGAACCCTGTGATCCCGGAAACTGTAGCTACGCAATGTGCGTAACCAGGCGACTACTCCCGAATGGGATCTGCGGCGAGTCTCTTAGAAGAAAAACATCTGAGAGAAGACCTGAAGATGAATCAATACAGGTGATTAAAGTCCGAGGGAAAGTTTACAGGAAGATCGGTGAAAGAGAGATCTTCTGAGCTGAAAAGATCACTAATCGCTATAACAGATCGGATTGCTCCTTGAACCCGCGGATCAATCTTTTACTTGTTCTCGGGATAGTCAAGTCGGATATGTCCACGCTGTGATCATAAACGCGGTTTATCAGGGAGATTATGGAGATGACTCTTTGATATGCTTCAGCCGGCAATTTTGTGGATGCTGACTCAGCGTCTTCACATAAGTTCTCCACTTCTCCTCCCTTATCACGAACCGACTCTGCAAGAGAAATGCTTCTTGAAAAGAACGCGGTCACAGCCTCCTGATAGGCTTCATTTACGCTTTCATGTAGACTCTGTAGGGCGACGATAATATCTTGGGGTAGCTTCTCTCCCTCTAATCCAATCGCATGTTCAGATATTTGCGAGGCTTGATCTCCTACGGATTCAACTAAGCTAGCCGCTAAACGATAATCTAGACAGTCTATGGGGGAAACTTCAAGTTTCTCGCTTAGACGCGGATTCTGAATAATCGTTCTTAGTATTCGAACGACGAGAAAATATAGCCGATCTACCTCATTATCTCTGGCGATGACGCTCTTCGCTAGCTGTATGTCTCCTTGAAGAACAGCCGTCATTGAGTCTCGAAGCATCCCGGAGGAAATGAGATATTCACGTCGAAGAATCTTTTCCGGGGGAAGAGCAGCGGGCTGTAGTAGGCATTGGATAACAATGTTTGCGTGGTCCTCCTCTATTATCTCTAATCCGATAAGCCTGCTGACTGTTTCTTTTACTATCTCCCTCTGCTCTATTGTTATCCTATCTCTAGCACTTATACGAATCATATCGTAACCCAGAAGATATTTGCCTATTATTTCTCGGCCTAAATAGGGACTCGGCTTTATCGTTATGGTTAAAGGCTGTGGTTTAAGATCGTAACGTGGATCAATGATTAGCCGTCCATTAGGAGTAACTGATGTGTATACAACTGATCCTCTTGTAATCCCATTTTTTAAGGCCCATTCCTTCGGGAGGGTGACAAAGAAAGTCCCGCCTCTGGTTCTCTGAATTTTACGAAGCTCCATCATTATTACTCCGGAAAAACATTTCCATATAAAAATAAAAACATATTGGAAAATCTAAACATGTATATATTAATTTCGAGTTAAAACAAATATATCCTCATTTGGCTATTAGCAAAGATTTTAAACTAAGTAGTCTCAACGTTTCCAACGGGCGAATTAAAGGTAGAAGGATGATCCTTGGAGCAAAGCGTTGAGCTGAAACGCGTGATTTCCTTCATAATCGAAGCGGGATATCAGATTGATAGAGATGCCTTTCAAACACTAAAAGAAGCTTCCAAAAAAGTGGATTTAGACCTACTGGTGAGGAGCGTAATTGAGGAAGCCAACAATCTTCCTGAGAGACCTCTCTTCTTGAAGCGTAAACTTATAGAGAAAAAGATTGCAGAGCTGCAAACACGATTGGAAGACGAAAAAGCTACGATAACAACGGGAAAGAGCGGTTACACACCATACGCGAAGGAGATTGAATCTGAAATAGAAGTCTTAGAAGACCCGACTGAAAGTATAAGCACAACTGGTTCCCTTGAGAATTACATCCGATACTTCCAAGATCGATTCCGCAGAATCAAAAAAATATTAAAAAACAGAATAGATTCGGGAGATTCTGGAAGTATTGCACAGGCATTAAGAGCTCCATCCAACTCCAGGGTTAAGTTTACATGCATATTGACGGAGAAACGTGAAACGCCGAATGGGGTTTTTTTGTATGTTGAGGATCTAGAGGCGGATACCAGGGTCTTTGTTCCATCACAGAATCTGGAGCTTTACCGTAAAGGGCAGAGACTAGTGCTGGATCAGGTGATTAGTATCTATGCTGTTAAGGGAAGAAGTGACCTTTTAATCGCTGAGGATATAGTATATCCCGATTTGCCGTTAAGAAAACCAAATAAGGCGGAGATACCTGTTTACGCTGCGCTTTTATCGGATATGCATGTTGGAAGTAAGATGTTTATGAAAGATTCCTTCAAAC
>CAZCXS010000099.1:0-4762 GCA_964502685.1 uncultured Candidatus Bathyarchaeia archaeon | reverse complement strand
GTAGGCGAATCTTTCATTAGGGTGAAAAGTGAAGTGACGCGGCCCAGCGCCGGGCTTCGTTTCTATCCAAGGCTGATCATTAGGCGTTAATCTCCCTCCTTCCAAATCAAATTTATAAATCATTATCTTATCAAGCCCAAGATCCGCAGCATAGACATATCTGTTGGAAGGATCGACAACGATTGAGTGAGCGTGAGGGCCTTCCTGCCGTTTTGGGTTAACGCTCGACCCCTCATGCTGGATGAAGTCCGTCGCATCGCCGAGGCTTCCATCATCCATCACCGGCAGCACGCATAAGCTGCCGCTTGAATAGTTTGCCGCGAGAACATACCTGCCGGTCTTATCGACAGTCACATAGCACGGAGATGCCCCCATAGAAGGCTTACTATTCAAGAAGGCTAATTCGCCCGTCTTCGGATCTATCGAGAAGGCGCTGACTGCGCCTGATTTTTCACCTGCGAATGATTGAACCTCATTAACCGCGTATAGATAACGTTTCTGAGGGTCAATTGCCAGAAATGAGGGGTTCCTTATGTTTACTGCCTTTCCGACCAATTCAAGATCAGATGATCCCGGGTCCATGCGGTAAATGTATATTCCTTCGCTTCCTTTACGGGTATATGTCCCTACATAAACGAGCATCTTCTCCGCCATGCCATGCACACCTCATCAATCAGAATCTTACTCTTTACTCCCCAATATCTCTTTAATCTTCCTCAGCGGGTCTTCAAGCCGCAGTGATCCCTGAATTCTGAAAACTGAAAAATTGGAGATTTTCCAGATAAAATGCGTATATAACATGGAGGCTCAATTCGTAAATAAAACTAGAGCTGATGAAATTCCGGTTGAGTCGTTTTCAGTCTAGTGTAAGACTCTCTTGGTCTTTTAAGCGACCTGATGTCTTTTCTGATTTTCCGCCAGATCAAATACTTTGAAACGAGTTTAGGTAAGGATTCGCCGTGAGAATGATATACGTCAAATTGAGGTTCAACAACCAGCTTATAGCCCCGAGCCAGCATCTCCAAAGCCCAATCGTAATCTTCCCCGCCGAACTTTCCCGCGTTCTCTATAAGCTCCGGCATCTTCTCATCAAAAGAGTACTCCGCCCAGAGGGACTTCCTTAGAACACAATTGGTAGTTGAGAAAAACGTATCTTTAACGTAGGCTCTGCTTTGTTCCATCAGTCTTCTCCAGCCGAAATCGAAAGCAAGTTTCTCCCAGACTGTTCCGTAATGATGAGGCAAAGTATATCCAGCTACACCTGCGACCTTCTGATTCTCAAAATGGGAGACTCCTTTTTCAAGCCATCTATCGGAGATGGGTAAGCAATGACCATTCGTGATGCAGACAAACTCATATTGCGAGGCCCAGACGCCTATATTAGCAGAGTAGGCGTAGGAGAATTCATCATCAGTGATCGGTACGATCTTCATTTGTACTTCATCATCGAAGATCCGCGTCTTCGCCGTCTTCAAGAAACTAATCATCTCGTCGAGAGACTTCTTCGTTGAGAAATTATCAACGATCACCAGCTCGGATGGTTTTAACGTCTGAGATCCCAATTTATCCAGCAGCTCGTATAGGTGCCTCTCTATATCTCTTGTCCGAATCACGACGGAGACGCATCTTCTGTTGCTCATTCTAAACTAGAAAGAAAGCAATTGTGAATTAAAAACTAACTGCTTTAGCCGACACCTGGCAGTTAACGCTTAATATTTACAGATCAACGGTTGAAGATGCGCTGATGTTGTCTTTATGATCCCTGTTTTTCCGCCATTCTCTCCTTCTCTAGCCGTTCACGAAGCTCTTCCGGAAGGATGAAGCCTATTAATCCCCGCTTGACCAGACTGTTTAGGTACGTACTTAAGGACACCTCGGCTTCTCTTGGTAGAAGCTTATATTTCTGACACAGAAAGTCGATTATCTCTTTGGTTGTTCTCTTCCCGTCGCAGAGTTCCCATACTACCGATCCTATCTCATCGAGCTGTATTCGTTTCCTCACAGGTTCAGGAAACAACTTTGATAAAAAACCGGAAGGTTTACGGGTCCTGCGTCTACCAATCTTCGCTTCCTCTTTAGCGATCTTCCTAAAATCAATGACTAGCTTGATTTCACCCTTCTCGTTTTTCTCCCACTCAACTATCGGGTTCCGTATAGGCTTTAAGCCAAGAAACTCGCTTCGGCTTAGGCCTGAGCTTTTTTGTTTCTTCTTGCGTCTCAGTCTACCTAGTATCATGATCTCTTACGTCCCAGATAAATAGTAGGATGAGACTCTTTTAAAAGTTTAATAAATTTAATAAATAAAGCGAAGATGGCAGCTGCGGAGTAAACTTTTAAGAGAAGACGAGAAGCTTTTATCTTCGTATTCCTAATTGGATAAGATTAATCGTCAGGTGGAAAGACTCTTGAGCCTCCACAGCGATCTATTAACGTTTGATTTTGAAAAGACGGTAAGTGAGATAGTAAATTTCATAAGGAAAGTTGTGGATGAGGCGGGTGCTTCGGGCGTAGTCGTAGGTTTAAGCGGAGGTGTCGACAGCTCCTTAACAGCTGCACTATGCGTCCGCGCTCTAGGCGCAAACAAGGTTTTGGGAGTCTTGATGCCCACATCATTTACGCCTGAAGAGGACATTAAAGATGCTTATCAGCTAGCTGAGATGCTAAAAATAAAGACAGCAAGGGTCGACATCGACGGGATCTCTGAGGCTTTCCTGAGAGCCGTGGGAGTTTCAGAGGATGATCCTAAGATGAAGATGGCCTTGGCGAACTTGAGGGCGAGAATACGGATGATGATCCTCTACTTCTTTGCGAATGCCCACAACATGCTTGTCGCTGGAACCGGGGATCTAAGCGAACTACTGATCGGCTTCTTTACTAAATATGGAGATGGCGCTGCCGATTTCCTCCCGATAGTCCATTTATATAAGACTCAGGTTAGAAAGCTAGCAAAATACCTCGGCGTTCCGGATAGAATCGCCTTTAAACCCAGCAGCCCACAGCTTTATCCAGGTCACAAGCTGTTAGATGAGGTCCCCATAGACTATGATGAGTTGGATCCTGTTCTGATCGGGCTCTTCGAATACGGCTTGTCACCTGAAGAGGTCAGCAGAAAGACAAAGGTGCCGGTGGAAATAGTTTTAGATATTAAGTCAAGATATGAGAAGACTAGGCATAAACGGGAGCTCCCTCCGAGAATATCGCATCAGCCACCCTTAAAAATAGGCATTCCATAATCAAGCCGCGGGATGAACTGTAAACGGCGATTCTTTCAATGATCGTTTTTCAGCCATACGGGAAAAGAATAGAGGCCGCTAAGGGAGATACTCTATTAGAGGCCGCCGGCGATGCGGGGATAAACATAAACTCGGTATGCGGGGGAGAAGGGCTATGCGGCAAATGCAGGGTGATAGTTCGAGAGGGGGAGCAGAATCTATCCTTGCCGACTAAGGCTGAGAAAAGGGCGTTATCAAGAGAAGATATCGCTAATGGTTTTAGACTTGCATGTCAGACCAGAATCGAGAAGGAAGGCCTAATCGTTATTGAGGTTCCGCCTGAAAGCCAGGTTGATAGGCAGAGGCTGCTTCTCAGAGGGTTGGAGAAGAGGATTCCACCTACGCCTTCCGTGAAGAAGATCAATATACGCCTTAAGAAGCCTTCGCTTGTGGATGTTGTCGCGGATGTGGATAGGCTTCTGAGAGCCGTCGAGTCTGAGACTGGACTGGAGGTTAAGATGGATTATGAGGCGATGAGGGAAGCTCCACACGTGCTGCGAAGAGGGGAATGGCAGGTATCCGCCGTATTATGGAAGGATGAAGAGATAATCTCAGTTGAGCTCGGCTCCTCCTCAGATCTATACGGCTTCGCAGTGGATATTGGAACGACAAAACTAGCCGGCTACCTTGTAGACTTGAACAGTGGAAACGTCGTAGCGACGGCTTCGATGATGAATCCTCAGATAGCCTATGGAGAAGATGTGATTACGAGAATCAGGTTCGCCGCGGAGGAGAAGGGGAATCTCAGGGTTCTAAACCAAAGCGTGATTAGGGGAATCAATAAGATGATCAGCGAAGTCTGCAAGAAAGCCCGTATCCCCCATCGGGGAATCTATGACATGACTGTCGCTGGGAACACAGCCATGCACCACATCTTCTTGGGTATCCCTCCGAACTATGTTGCATTGATGCCCTATCCAGCTGCCTTGCAATCCGCTGTTGATATTAAGGCTAGAGAGTTAGGCGTGAAGATCAATCCGGGAGCCTACGTTCACGTATTACCCACGATAGCCGGGTTTGTCGGCGGGGACGCGGTTGCGGATGTTCTAGCCACAGAAATCTACAGCGCTGATGAGGTTTCAATGCTTATCGATATTGGAACGAATACTGAGATCGTTCTGGGTAACAGCGAGAATCTTGTAGCCTGCTCCTGCGCGTCAGGCCCGGCCTTCGAAGGCGCCCACATAAAGCATGGCATGAGAGCTATCAGCGGGGCGATTGAGCATATCTGGATCGATCCGGATACCTTCGAGGCTGGCTATAAGACGATCGCCGATGAAAAACCCCGTGGGATATGCGGGTCAGGCATCATTGACGCCGTCGCTGAGATGTTGAAGACGGGATTGATAGATTCAAGCGGCAGGTTCAACATGGAAGCAAACACACCTAGGCTGAGAAGGAATGGAAACTCCGTTGAGTTTGTAATAGCATGGAAGGATGAGACGGCAAATGCATACGATATAGTTGTGACTCAGAATGACATAAGGGAG
>CAZCXS010000098.1:0-4779 GCA_964502685.1 uncultured Candidatus Bathyarchaeia archaeon | reverse complement strand
CCTCAATCTCTTTCAAGCAGCGTATCAGCTCAGCCTTTCTGTGACTCGTCCTCACCCGTGCAATCGTTAAATGAGGGCTGAAGCCTCTTGTTTCTTTCTTTAGTCCTATCCTTCGCAGTTTCGGTTCGAGTTGATTGAAAATATCTTGCAGCTCATCCGCTCCCTTCCTTATTCCAGCCCACACCACGTTTATTCGTCTGAGACTAGGGAAGACTCCGACTCCTTTTATTTCTATCTCAAACGGCGAGAAGTCAATATTTCTTATCTCGTTATAGATCTCGTCAACTTGAGACGGTGAAATGTTGCCCAGAAACCTAATAGTTATATGAATGTTTTCGGGCTTAACCAGCTTAAGGTGGGCGCCGGTCTCAGCAAGCATAGATTGAACATTCGAGATGTTCCTTATCACCTGCGGTTCTTCGATATCAAAAGCTATGAAGCTTCTGATGCCTTCCAAGGGAGAAACGGTCCTTATGAGTGCTTTTCTATTCTTGTATTTTATCAACAGTTCAGTATATTAAAGTTAACCTGAATAAAATAAGGGTGTCTCAAAGCCGATCTGTACGATTTAAATTTCCACAATAGATTCTATGAGCGTACTATTCCTTATGTTGTCATTAACTGGGCAACGTTCCTCAGCGATCTTCACAAGCTCTTTAATCTTCTCAGAAGGTCCCTCCGCTTGGATCTTCGTTGATATGCGAATCTTTTGGAATCCCGGTCTGACTCCGGAGACCCCCATAAAACCACGCGGATCCAGATAGCCTTCAACCACAGTCTCTACGGTCTTAAGCTTCACATCTAATCTTTTAGCGAAGAAGGCAAGTGTGATTATCTGGCAGCTTCCAAGCGCTGCTAAAAGAAGCTCTATGGGGCTGGGGCCCTTATCTGCTCCGCCGAGATATTTCGGTTCGTCGATGTCCATTTTATGACTTCGGAAGGTCGAAAGAACATGCAGGCCTTCCTTAAGAGATATCTTCGCCGTGTATTTTGCCAGAGCTTTCGACACTGAGATCACCACGGAGAGATGAGGCCAGCATGCTTAAAAGGTTTTTATTCACCATTAAATTTTACATGAAATAAAGATGAATCTCTTAGGGTGGATGATTGAGAAAAGTGACTACTGACAGGAAGATATTGATAGGCACGGCGGGGATGCCTGGAGCCGGTAAAGACACTGTTAAAAGACTTGTTCAGAAGCTCGGTCTCCCAGTGATTGTGATGGGAGATGAGGTCAGAGCGGAGGCTAAACGTAAAGGATTAGCTATCACCCCTGAAAACCTAGGTGAGGTTATGCTTCAGATGAGGAAGGAGGGCGGTCCAGCCGTCGTGGCAAAAAGATGTATACCAAAGATCAAAGCCATAAAATCCTCAGTCATTTTTATTGATGGAATTCGAAGCTTACATGAAGTAGAAGAATTCAAAAAGGAGTTTCCGGACTTCAGAATCCTCGCTGTCCACGCGTCGCCTAAGACAAGATTCAAGCGTCTCCTGAAGAGGGGAAGAAGAGATGATCCCAAGAGCTGGGAGGGGTTCATAGAGCGGGATCATCGGGAACTTGAGGTTGGGCTCGGCGACGTCATAGCAACAGCTGACTATATGGTGATAAACGAAGGGACAAAAAGAGAGCTTGAAGCAAATTTAACGAGGCTTCTGAGAAGAGAGGTGAAGGAGATATGGACTTCAAGAAGATAGTAGTGAAAGCCTACGCAGATGTGAATCCCACAGAAGATCCTAATAAAGTTCGAGTTGCCGTTGAAAAAATGCTTGGAGATATCCAGCTTGAAATCATGCATGACGGAGATAGAGAACGACTAGTCGGTAGGTCTGAAGGGCGGGAGGCGCTCTTGAGATTTTATGATCTTCTACGGAGAGAGCAAATATTAGACGCAGCCAGAAAGGTTCTGTTCCAGGGGGTTCAAAACAACATCATCCGTTTCCATCTGAATAAACAGGTCGCTTATGTTGGTCACATCTCTTTTTCCCAATCAGAGGGGGAATCACCTCTAGGTCCGATCTGTGTTGAAATAGAAAGCGACAATCCCCGCGCGGTTATCGACTGGTTAGCACCCAAGACTAACTAGAAAGATCAATAGACTGGACGGTCAATCCTGATTACGAAAACTTTTCTTCTCTATGAGATTGTGGATTCTATAGAGGAAAACATACTGAAATTTTGAACTCTTATGCGAAGTAAGATGGCTTAATCTCTAAGCGGAACATCGATGTTCATGAAATCCTCCGCAACCAGCACGTTCGGAAAGGTTCTTCTTGCCTCTTCAAGCAGGACTTCCGGATCGCCGTAACGGGCGCTTATATGAGTCAAGACGAGAAGCTTAACCTTTGCCTTCTTCGCAATTAGAGCAGCCCCACTAGGCGTGGAATGCATATCCTCCTCAGCTCTCTCGGCAAGATCCTCAGCGAATGTCGCTTCATGAATCAAAACGTCAGCCCCAAAAGCAAAGTTTGCAATGTTCTCTGACGGCTTGGTGTCACCTACATAGACTATTTTCCTTCCTGGTCTTCGAGGTCCAAGTACATCTTCAGGTTTAATCACCCTTCCATCTGGAAGCTTTACGTCAAAGCCTCGTTGAAGCCTAGACCATAAAGGGCCTTTCGGCACGCCAAGTGAAGCCGCCCGTTCGGGGTTAAATCTGCCTGGACGAGGTTTCTCGATTAGAGCGTAAGCCAAGGATGGAATGGAATGTTCCGCCCATGCTGACTGAATCTCATATTCCTCTTCTTGGCAGATGACTTCCTCTTCCACCTCGTAGACTTCAACTGGGAATCTAAGTGAAAATCTTACTGTCCTCCTCACGGCGTCTACGAATTCCGCTATTCCCTTGGGACCATAAATCTGTAGTGGCTTGTCGCGTCCCAGAAGAGACATCGTCTGGAGGATTCCGGGAAGGCCGAGGATGTGGTCACCGTGCATATGCGTGATGAAAATCTTCGTCTTTCGGTTGAATCCGATCTTCGCCTTAATCATCTGTCTCTGGGTGCCTTCGCCGCAGTCAAATAGGAAGAGTTCACCTTTACGTTTCAAGGCGACGGCTGAAAGAGCCCGCTTTGAGGTCGGTATACTCGCGGCTGTTCCTAGAAAGGTAATTCTCAGGCTCAAGTTCTAGTTCTCCAAGCCATCTTCATCGGGTAAATACAGCGATCTCCCGAGTTAATCGCCTGTGGATATAAATAAAATGTGATTCTTGATGTTTAAAACCTATCTTCTCCGCTATCCGGCTGACCTTTATAGTCTCAGGAGCAGCAAGACAAATGCGGCCTTCCTTCTTTAGAAAGTCATACGCGGCGGAAAGAAAGCTCTCGAAGACCTCCGGGGTTCTCATCCCTAAGGTAGTCGTCGAGGTGCCATAAGGCGGATCCGTAACCACACATTCAATGCTATCCGATGGAAGCGGGGGAACACGAGCATCCGCAACGAACAAGCCTTCAGGTTCTATGCCGCATGCTGACAAATTCTGAGCACTCCCCCTAATCATGCGGTTTTTAACGTCAGACCCTATCACCCGACAGCCGATGAGTCCAGCTTCAACTAGGAAGCTCCCAGTCCCACAGAAAGGGTCTAAGACGAGATCCCCCGCCTTCGGACGGGCAAGGTTAACCATACATCTCGCAATCTTAGGCGGCATGGCCGCTGAGTGGGAAAAGACCGTTCTTGATGGACCTCGCTTCGTAAACTCTCCGGCTTTAATCTCTGCAGTTTTTAATCCGAAGATGAAATTTCCATCGGATAATATGCCCAGGAAGGTCTTTTTCGGCTTCTTCAGGTTAACCCTTGCCTCTTTCACAGCCTCAAATATTATCCCTCCGATCTCCCGCTCCAGCGATAATCCATCGATTTCCGGAGAGTCCCCTCTGACCCTTCTGATACGAACAGCGAAATCCTCGCCTGGAGCTACATGAAACGCTAGATCAGCCTTCTTAATTGTGCTTAGTATCTCTTCGAATGAGGCTTTGCAGCGTGCAATGAGGAGACCGCATGCTCTCGTAAGGGAGGCTCTATGCATAATGGACTCTATACATCGGGGATCTGATTCCAGAACCAAGACTTGAGTCAGCTTAAACAGAATACGATAAGCAAAGCCCTCAGCCTCCAAGATAGCCTTAACTTCGGCAAAGGGAAGAGAAGGATTTTCTCCTGAGACAAGAAAGAAGAGCCTAGCCACATCGGAGCCCCTTAAGAATTCCCCCTTTACACTCGAATTTTAAGATTTTCTCTGATATTCTTCTAGAAGCTCTTTTGCTCTATCCATTCTTATCTTCCTTTCTTGAACCATTCTTTCAGCGATAATATCTATAAGATCACCGGTAGCCCCTGCCATTATAGCTATGTTTCTAGCATGAAGCGACATATGCCCTCTCTGTATCCCCTCGTGGGCGAGAGCTCTCAATGCTGCTAAGTTCTGTGCTAATCCAACCGCGGCCATAACCTCGCCTAGCTCTCGAGCCGTCTTTACGCCTAGAATCTTGAGGGCGACCTTTGCGACTGGATGAACCTTTGTGGCTCCGCCGATTATGCCTACGGCCATTGGGAGCTCGATTGAACCGACTAGATCTCCGTCTTCATTCTTCTCCCAGACTGAAAGCGGAGAGTAATGCCCTGTCCGAGCGGCATAGGCGTGTGCTCCCGCCTCTACGGCTCTGTGATCATTGCATGTCGCTATGACAACGCCGATAATTCCATTCAGTATTCCCTTGTTGTGTGTTGCGGCTCGATAGGGATCTGTAGCTGCAAAGGCGTAGGCATCAATGATTCCGTCG
>CAZCXS010000097.1:0-4780 GCA_964502685.1 uncultured Candidatus Bathyarchaeia archaeon | reverse complement strand
GGTAAATTTCGAATTGCGATCTTCTCGCCATCCTTGCTCGCCGAGCGATAGGTTAGCTGATCTCCTTATAAGCTTTATGAACCATCGGTTTCAGCAAAATCTCTTCTGCGCCGTGATCTTGGATGTCAGCCTAATTTTCTGTATTTCATCCCCCTATACATTCAGGGAGGAGCCGTGATTTCCTCTATTTCTATTTATACCAGTCGAGGCTTTCCTCTATATAGCTAATCAGAGAGCTAAAGAATTCCTTTACATCATCATTTAAACGAGTCTGGATAATGAGAGTTTTCGCCCTCTCAGCATGTCTCCTTGAGAATTTCTTTGCTGCTTCCAGTCCCCCACTCTTCTTAATTATATCTCTTATGAGCCGTATGTCCTCTTTATTAAGATCCTTCTTACCTAGAAGGAGCCTCAAAGTTCTCGATCCTTCCCTATCTGTATGATCCAAGGCGCAGATTACATGAAGAGGCTTCTTACTCAGCATTATGTCTCGGCATGGAGGCCTACCGTACTGCTCCTCATCAGCGAAAGTATCTATGATATCATCCTGAACGTCGAAAGCGTATCCTATATTAACCGCAGCCTCCTCCAGATTCTTTAGATCCTCTTCGGGGGCGCCGCTTAGAACAGCGCCTGTCAGTATTGTAACCTTGAAGAGTGAGGCAGCCCTCTTGGAAGCCATAACAAGCCATTCATCAACATCTACATTCTTATACTCGAAGAGAAGGTCAAGTATCTGGCTCTCGTTAACCTCTCGGTATCCTTTGGAAAGCAGCGATAGTGACTTAATGATCTTCTCTTCCGGAAAACCCGAGTTCATTATGGCGTGTGATGCTAATGAGTAGGCGATATTTCCCAGAAAGACCGCGACGCCCTCTCCGAATCGGCTGTCATAGCCCTCCGTAAATGTATGATGGATTGTTCTTCCTCCCCTTCTAAACGTGTCCATATCGATTATGTCGTCGTGAATTAAGATACAGTGACGATATATCTCAATTCCAACGCAGACATCTAGAATTTTATCGTCGACTCTACCCGTGTAGCCTTTATATGTAAGAAGGGTGGTGCATGAGGCTAACCTCTTCCCCCTTCTGAGTACGTACTCTCCGAGGTTTGAGTAGACTTCCATTATAAAGGGGTGATAAAGCTCTGCTTCCTTTCTGAGATTCTTAAAGTAATCCTTTAGCTTCTCTTCAATAATCAGGCCATAATCTTCCAATGTCTCCTTCCAGATCATTTCATGCCTCTCCGGACGATCCCTTATCGAGCTAGCTAAATATCTCTTAAATCAGATTAAAGAAACTATACTCTCAGATTCTCCCATAAAAGATTTTTCAGCAGAGCCCTTTCAGAGGAGGTTTATTCCTTGAGCGACTCAATTATTTTTATGATGTCTTCGATCTCCCGTCCGAGCTTCAGCTTCATGTATATCAAAGCGGGCTGTTCTGAAGACACTGGCTTTGCTTTTTCCTCGGGAACCGGTTTTTCCCGGGCTTCGGCTTCCTCACGTCTTTCAGATATCTCTTGAAGGTTTTCGTAAATCTTCTCAAGTCTTTCTATTAGCTTATCCAGGTTCTTCTCATGCTCCATAAGCGTGTTTATTAGCAGATCCAAGTAGCTTGCTCTTCCTCTCTCTTCTGAGCTCATGGATGTTCCTTCTCTTAGCTTTCTATGATAACTGGAATGAACTTTTATTCGGGTTTATTTTTAAACTATTTATGAACCTTCAAGCTTGACGCTGAATTATGTTGTGTATTGCGTAAGTAATATACTTATCGAAGGTTTTCATTTCTCATATCTATAAGGAGACCGTATTAATCTTCCATCCTAATCAACCATATTAACGTGTGAAGACCGTATGGATCGACCAGAAGTTTTACCCAAAAGGTTCTACGAAAGAGACCCGGAGAATGTCGCCAGAGATCTCCTAGGCAAGATCCTCGTTAGAAAAGTCGGAGGCAAGACTCTAAGCGGGATAATCGTTGAGACTGAAGCATACTATGGACCGGGGGATCCTGCTTCCCGCGCCTCAAGCGGAATGAAAAACTTTAATAAGCTTATGTGGCAGCAGCCGGGTGTATCTTTCATCTATAACGTTCATAAGTATTGGATGTTCAATATTGTTGCCCATAAACCTGGTGGTGTAGGCGCAGTTCTCATAAGAGCTGTGGAGCCGCTCGAGGGAATCGAGATTATGAAGAGGAACAGAGGGGTAAGCAACGGCAAGAAACTGGCTGATTTGACGAATGGCCCGGGAAAATTCACGATTGCCTTCGGAATCGATAAAAAGCTGAACGGTGCTTGCTTAACGTTGAAGAGCAGTCCAATTTACGTTATTGACAACAAGATTCAAATCAGGGTTTTAAGCTCTAAAAGGATAGGCGTAAAGGCGGATTTAAGCCGAGATTTACGATTTTACATCGAAGGGAATGAATTCGTCTCGAAAAGATAAGTTGTAGTTGTGTTTAGAGAACTGATTAGACTTTCCAGTCTATATCTATCCTTTTAAGCCCCACGTATACCTTTAGTAGGCTAGCGATTATTATGAGAAGCCACAGAGGCGAGTAAACAATATAGAAGACCATGAACTCGACTGGGTTGAATATGAACCCAAGCTTTCTCGCAATCACATAAAACACTGCAGAGTAAGCTCCGACGCTGCCAATCATGACGAACAGATTCCTCATGAAAGCGAGAGACGTCGATGTGAAAGCGATGGGCGGAAGTAGCAAACTCGCTTGAGTGGAGAGGACAAGCATAGAGACGTATAATGCCTTGATATAGAGATCGTCAGGCATGATCAGAGTGAACAGAAAGAAGGGAAGAGAAGGAAAGATAAATAGGAGAGATGGAAGCAGAACCCCTGGGTGATCCTTAACAATTTTTATTATGTTCTGGAAGTACTCCTTAAGCCAAAGGGCGCTTCCGATTCCCCATCGCTTTCTTTGCTCAAACCATCTGCTCCATGATGACGGAGCCTTAGTGCTTATGCTGATGTCTTTTACAAATTTGTATCTGAGACCCTTGATAAAGGACCGTGTTGCGATATCTAGGTCCTCAACGATGACCCGGCGGAATCCTCCAAGCTCCTCAAATGCCTTTCTCCTAATGGCGAATGCAGCGCCGTTTAGACCTAAGCATCTTCCCAATTTGCGGGAGAAGAACCAGCTCGTAAAATTGAAGCTTAAATAGTCATAACTGACGATTCTTGCAATGAAAGAATCGCGTATAACTTTCTTTTTCATCTCAACTATATCAGCATCAGCCATTTCATCAGCGATTTTATGTAGGAAACTCTTTGAACTCTCATCTATTAGAACGTCAGAGTCAAGGAATAATAGAATCTCACCCGTAGACTTCTCCACGAGCTCATTGAGGACATTAGCCTTTCCCTTTCTCTCCCCATTCCAGATGAAGTAGACGCTGCCTGAGAATTCTCTTACTATGCTAAGGCTTTTAGTCGTAGGCTCATCTATAACAACAAAGATCTCCTTTTCCTTATATGGATCAGCCAGTAGCCTTTCTAACAAAGGCTTGAGAAGATCAGATTCCCTATAGACAGGAATGAATATGCTAAAGGTGGGAAACATACTATTCTTCTATTTAATCAGATGCGAAGTTTAAATAGTTATTCCAATATTCCAAAAATTCCGATGATACATCCCCCTTGACGGCCTGAGTGAACTCTCCTAAAAGGAACTTAATGATATAAGAGATGAGAAAGTTGTTTAGGTAATGTATGTGGACCTAATCCTCCGGGGGGAATGATCTGTTTGGAAAGGAGAGTTGTCAGAGTTAGATCTTGGGAGGACTTTAAGAGGCTCGTTATGAAGCACGGGGCTGATACGATCGCTTATAATATTGAGCAAGGAGTGCCGGCGAGGAACCTCACATCCTTGAGACTGATACTGCCGATTAGGGGAGTCCAGTACGTCTTCATCGATTCCGCTTCTGGGGAATCTTTAAGAAAGACGGGCATAAGGCTGCATAGAGACGATCTTGGAAATTTTTACATAAAAGATGAGGATGTGATAAACTTCGTAAAGTCCGAATTGAAGATAAGAGATCTAAAGGCTCATTCATACTGGTCTATATGAGAAGATTTCTTGAAAACAGTCCTTCATAATATTTTATCCTTCTTCTTTTGTCTTTTTCAATAAATAAACATGTAAATATTGGGCAATCAAATGACTAGCTAGAGTTTATGAATTTTATCGGACGTGCTTTGGAGCGCTATTGCTTAGCACCGAAGCCTTAAGCTTTATTAAATCGTAAATAATTCTAGCTTCACTTTGGGGTCGGATGGCTCCGATCGTGGAACCGGCATGGGAGGACTGTGGTCAGGTCCCATGAAGCCGTGGTCCAGCCTGGTCTAAGATTCGCGCCTGGGGCGTGCGAGGTCGTGGGTTCAAATCCCACCGGCCCCATCATAGATGCATAGGCCTCACTTGGGACGATTTATGCCGATAGCTGCGTTAACACGGATTTTTTACATGCCATAAGAATATCGCTTCAGCGAGTATACGGGACATATAAATAAAGTTTAAAGCGGTATCTAAATTACTGAAAGAATTTGCATATAAAAGAGGCTGTTATGACGCCTTAAAAGGAGGTCTAGGCATGAAGCCTAAATATATAATAAATGTTCATACGCATCTGCATCATTACCAGAACATTGAGGAACGAATTAAGCTCTGGCGGAAATGTGATGTCAGGAAAGTCTGTGTTGCCTGCATGGTGCCTCGTTCCCGTCTGAAAAGCAATGGCAGCTACTTTACGA
>CAZCXS010000096.1:0-4815 GCA_964502685.1 uncultured Candidatus Bathyarchaeia archaeon | reverse complement strand
GAAGTTCTAACACCAGCCGACGAGAAAAGACATATCTGGAAATGGGACTTTACAACGCCGTTCGTCAATGGAGCTAGGAATCTCGGCGAGGCGCTACGGAGAATTGAGGAGGGGGCAGCAATGATCAGGACGAAAGGGGAACCCGGCACTGGGAATGTAGCCGAAGCCGTCAAACACATACGCATCTTGAACGAGGAAACTAGGCGGGCGAGAGTAGCCTATGAGGATGGAGATGACCAAGAGCTGATTAGAATCGCTAGGGAACTAGGCGTCTCGTATGAGATTGTGGCGGAGACAGGAAGGCTGGGAAGATTACCTGTTGTGAATTTTGCGGCTGGAGGAATAGCGACGCCTGCTGACGCTGCTTTAATGATGACGTTTGGATGCGACGGGGTCTTCGTAGGGTCAGGAATCTTCAAATCTAACGATCCAGCCGAGAGGGCGAAGGCGATAGTCCTAGCAACAACATTCTATGATGATCCCTCCGTGGTCGCCGAGGCGCAGAGGATGATAGACGAGAGAAAGTCCATGTTAGGTCTTGATGTGAAGACCTTGGAACTCAGGATGCAGGATAGGGGTACGGATTGAAAAGCTTAAGAGTAGGGGTCTTCGGCCTGCAAGGCGATATCGAGGAGCATGTAGCTATAACGAAGCTTGCTTTATCCCAGATGAAATTAAGCGGCAAGGTAGTCTGGATCAAGACATCTAAGGATATCGAAAATATTGATGGACTTATCATACCCGGCGGAGAGAGCACAGTCATAGGTAGGCTTGCAGATTATAACAGAACTCTAAAAGCTATCAAAGAGCGAATATACGACGGCATGCCCGTGCTTGGGACATGCGCAGGTCTAATCATGCTTGCAAAGAAGGTCTACGACAGAGTCGTGGGAGAAGTTGAACAGCCAATCTTAGGCGTAATGGATATAGTTGTTGAGAGAAATGCTTTTGGCAGACAGAAAGAGTCATTTGAGGTCGATCTAAATATCAAGGTTCTCGGTGATAAGCCGTTTAAAGGAGTATTCATCAGGGCGCCAGTCATCCGTGACATTGGACCTGGAGTTGAACCATTATGTAAGCTTAATGAAGCAATAGTTGCCGTGCAGCAATATAATATGATAGGCGTATCCTTCCATCCTGAACTCACAAACGACACGAGACTTCACCAGTACTTCCTAAAGAGATTACTTAAGAACTGAGACTTACATGTTGCAAAGTAAATGATTACAGTAGGTCCAAACGGGGCTCTGGCCTTTTGCTGTGACTAAAGGGTTTGTTCACTCTTGAATTTTAAGATGGAGATGGAAGCTTACTATTGAAAACGGGAGTCATATGGGATCTAAAGGAAACACGGGTCTCGGGATATTCTTCAATTTTAGTCCCTTGTAGCTTGGGCTTGTGGAGCCAGGAGTATCTACCTCGATGATCTTGTACGCTACCCTTTCGAAGGAAGCCCTGTGAGCCTGATGGGATTTAACAACCACGATCTTTCTTTGAGCCGGGTCTATCCCCGCCGCCTTATAATAGTCCTGTTCCATGCCGACCCTGCCTTCAGAGATGATGATCTCAATCCCGTTGACTTCTAGAACTGCTGTTCTACCAACATCAACAGCTTTCCAAGCCTCTTTCGGCAAAAGAGAGCCTCTTGTCATGTATCCCCCGTGATATGGGCCTCTTATGATGTACTTGCCGTCGAAGAGCGTCTTCACCCGAGCCTTCACCCTCACCGGATTATAGAATCTTTTATCAATCTTTCCGCCAACATCAACCTCTATTGTTGCTCCTACTCCTGAAGAAAACGCCTTTGAAACAGCATCAGGATCACGGAGAGCCACAACGGCGTCCTCAGCTCCTTTACGTAGAAGAGCTTCAAGTATAACAGTATTGTCGCAGGGAGCGCCGCCTCCAGAATTATCTCCCACATCCACAAGAATAACGGGGCCTCTTGGAGCCTCCATAGCTATTTCTACAGCTTCATCCACTGGGACAAGAGGCCGCATCTCGATGAATTCTCGACGTGAGGCCCAAACAATCTCAGAAATCTTCTCCGCCTTCTCCTCGGCTAATTGAACGTCACCGTCGGCAACAACTAATACGGATGTTAGGCATTCAGGTATATCTGAATAGGGAAATCCTATAAAGACGGATATGTCAAGAATTCCTTTAAGCCGTTCCGTTTCTGAGACTTGCCGCATGACCCTCGAGAATGGCAGCCGTTCCTCCTCATCTGGATTGTATGCCCATGTGCTCATACCGAGGTTGGGTCCAAGCATGGGCAGCCTTTTCAGCTTCATCACAGGTTCGATCTCTCCTCTTAACTTTGCGAGGAGAAGGCGGGCGGCTTTTCTTCCCCTCTCATAAAGGTCCACATGCGGATTCGTCTTGTAGCCCAGAAGAGCATCAGCCTTCTCAACTTTAAGATCTGTGATATTTCCATGGATGTCCAGAACGGCCATTATCGGAGTAGACTCGTCGATCTCATCTCTGAGTTCCTTCAGCAGGTAGCCCTCCGCGTCAGGTGTGCCCTCCGCTACCATGGCGCCGTGAAGATCAAGAAGCAAGCCGTCGAGTCTTCCCGCCTCTCGGATACGTCTAAGCATCTCAGACTTAAACTGCTCATACACGTCTTTTGCGATTATACCGGTTGCGCCCCACCAGACTCTGAGAGTTGGAACAGCCTCTATATTCTCCTCAGCTAATACGTCTAGAAAACCGCCAATCACCGTCTTTCTTCCCAGATGCTTATGAATGATCTCCTTTCCTAAAAGGATGTCTTCAACTCTGGTAACAGGGCTTTCCACGCTGAACGCGTTCGATTCAGCCCCAAAACCTCCTATAGCTACGCGCATTCTAATTTACCCGCCGATGATTTAAGGTCAGTTCATTATCAAATTAGCATTCCTAATAAATGACGTTTCGATGGAAAAGCAGAGGCCATGCCGTTAAACATTCACGTTGGAGGCCCGCGTAGAGTCCAGCTGGGCACATGCGCATCCGGGATGGAATCAGCTCTTGGCAGATATGGTTTTATGTCTATGATTGGAGAGTTTTTAAAGGCATCTAACCCCCTTACAGTTAATATGCATTCCTCAGCCTTAACTAACTCCACAACACATAGCCCAATCGGATTAGGACGAGACGGGCTTCTACAAGCAAATACTCCCTTCTTAACGTTTACCGCGTGTCTTTTTGGAAAAACAAGTAGGGTACGCCGTTCCTTCTCGTTATCTCTTAGATGAAACCAGTAAAGAATTATAAGATGAGAAAATTCGTCGACCCCCCTAAGCCCATCACAAAACTCTTGGAATATCTCTACTTTGGCCTCTGCCTCGCCGGATTCTTTAACGCGCCCTATGAACCTGACCTTGGCTTCTCTCTTTGAGAGATCATCCTCCACTATTCTTATCCTCCAAAGAGCCCCCGTACAAGCATATTCAAAATAGGAATCTTTAAAGATTTAAATGGAACATGCGTTTTGGAGAATATGTTGCTGTTTGATGCTAATTCCCATTTTTCCCTTAAGCTAAGGCCATTCTTCATCGCTCATTTCTAGAACAACAACATTATCAACAGGATCCACAGGCTTTCTTCCTAGATAAAGTGTTACTTCTTCGCCCTCTTGTTTAAACTTCAAATCTTCTCGGGTTTGATCAGCCAGAAAGTAAGCTCTGCAAACTTCATTTTTGACCCTCGACAGTTTTAATTCTCCATCCCACGGCCATGCTAGAATGTGGGCATACAGTTTGCCGGGCTTCGCAGTAAACTTGTACGGATCATCTGGACAAGTATCGATCGGGCTGGCTTTAGCGCCGTATATGCTTTCCCCATTCCTCTTTAGCCATGCACCGACTTCCCTCAAAACTCGTACGGAAGGTTCTGGAATTACCCCCTCAGCCGTAGGACCAACATTAAGAAGATAGTTGCCACCTTTGCTTACGATATCGACTAGCTTCTGGATGATGACACCCGGTGATTTCCAGTTATGATCGTAGCTTTTGAATCCCCAAGTATCATTTATGGTTGCAGGGGTTTCCCAGTCCTCCTCGATCTTTTGTTCTGGGATCTCGTTGTCTCCTCTCTCCATGTAATCTCCTATTCCTCTATCCCATCGCCTACCCGGATCTATACGTCCGCTAACAATCGTGTCAGGCTGAAATCTGTGAACCCACGCTTTTAGGTCTCTAGCTATTTCAGGCGTGGGAGAGTATATATCAAACCAGATGACAGCGATCGGACCGTAATTCGTGAGCAACTCGCGGAGCTGTGGCTTAACATATTCTTCCAAGTATCTGGTGAAGTTCTTCTCGTTTGGGTCGTAATCCCAATCGTTCCCGGCGCCGTCAGGATGATGCCAATCAAGCAGCTGTGAATAATAGAACCCAAATTTTATACCCTCCTTCGCACAGGCTTCAGCCAGCTCCTTCATTGGATCTCGTTTAAACGGCGTCGCATCAACAATGTTGTAATCTGTTAGCTCTGTATGAAACATGCAGAAGCCGTCGTGATGCTTCGCAGTTATAATCATGTATCTCATTCCAGCCTCCTTTGCGACTCTAACCCACTCCGCAGCGTTGAACTTCACAGGATTGAAGTGCTTAGCTAACTGTTCATATTCTTTGACGGGTATTCTCGCACGGAACTGAATCCATTCACCTATCCCTGGGATTAACTTACCCTTCCACATTCCGGCTGGTATAGCATAGAGCCCCCAATGGATGAACATTCCGAATTTGGCCTCTCGCCACCAAGCCATTCTTTTCTCATGTTCCTCTTCGGATCTCTCCGATTCTTGAGTCAATTTTTCTCACACCTGCG
>CAZCXS010000095.1:0-4854 GCA_964502685.1 uncultured Candidatus Bathyarchaeia archaeon | reverse complement strand
CAGCATGCCTCTCCAGTTTCCTCATGTATTCTAGATCCGTCATCACTAAGCGAGCTTCCAGAGCTTTCATGTTAATGCAAAAAAGATGCTTAATTCCATCCTTACAAATCGTGTATCTCTCTGCCACCAAATGCGAAAAAACATCCGACTCGAAAAGATACAGCTGTCTTATCGCGTTGCGGTCAAGGAATCCTCTTACGTTCAGCGGGCTCATCAAGGCGTCGACGGGATTCAGAACCTCAATAGGCAATGAGCATTTGCATGCCCTTCTCAGCTTGACTATGTCCTCGCAGAAGAGCCTCCCCTCCCTCTTACATTTGAGAAAGACATCATGCTGATACCAGAAGTTATGGCCGGACCGCGGCTTAAATACGCAGGTCTTCATCCCCCTATTTACCATGCCCCTTGCCAACGCAGAGGAGATAACGGTTTTTCCCGAGGATTCCGGAAGGAACCCGAAGACGAAGACCGAACGCATCGGGGATCGCCGCATCAGGGGCTCATATCGTAATCAATTTCAATACATATCTTCATAAGTATCTTTCTGACTCCAGGTGAAGCCGCTACTGCTTCGCCTTGGCAGCGTAAAATGCGAACGCGAGAACATTCCCTTTTAAAAAAAGGAAATTAGATGCATGCGCGATTCTTGATTATTTCATTAACGATTCTGCCGTTTGCATTTTTAGGTCTCGGCATACCCATTAAATATGCGATTGTAGGGGCGATGTCCCTGAGCCATATAGGCCTTTCACATCTATACCCCTCTCTAATGTTAGGTCCAGAGATCAGAAACATAGCCATATTCGTCCCAATGGAGGTTCTCGCAGATGGAAGCCCCCCATGTATGCTCTCAGCTCCACCCCACATGCCGTACTTAGGATCGGGAAGCCCTATGTAGCCTCTTACAGACATAGAGAGCTTATCCGCGGGCTTAGTAATCAGGGAGTAACCCGGCCTTGGACAGAAGATTATGTCCCCTGAATTCTCGTCTAACCCCAATGGTGCTGCTTCTGAGCTTTTAATTGCGAGGTGAACTACATGTCTATCTCCATCTTTTATGGAGAGGAGGATGTCTATGATCTTGTTGACTAGGTCCATGTAATCCTTTCTTGAACTTATTATGCCGTTCTCATACCTCCACTTCGTATTCAAGAATATGCCGTCATGGGAAAATCCTCTGATAAGGGAATTAGAAAAGTCGATGTTGCCCTTTTCGTCGTAGGATATAAGCCCTTCATCTTGAAGTATATTCGCCAAAAAGACCACTTTCACCCGCGGTAGATGCCCATGATCAGAGACGACGACCACTAGCGTTTCTTCATCAGCCAATTGACTGAGACCGCCTATGAATTCATCTATAATTTCATAATCCGTCGAGATTATGTCCCAGTACTCGCTTTCCTTTTCAGGATCATACCCAGGTGCATCTGGATCTATGCCGGCCCAATACTCATGCTTTACATAATCGGGACTCTGACACTGCGTGAATAGGAGATCCCAGTCATACTTTTCTTTAAGGTATCTAGCCGCCTTCACTAACCAGTTTACATGTTCTCTCAGTTCCTCGAAGTATGTTTCATGCCATCCGTGAGCCAAACAAAATCTAGAGGGGTTATCAAGATACGGCCCGATGTTCTCTATGAGCTCCTTGCATAAGTGAGGCGGATCGGTGAATTCTGAAAGCGCATGAATCTGGGTTCGAAAGAGGGAAAACTTGCTCAGGTCTTTATTAATCTCAACAAGTTTAAACTTAAAGGCTCCCTCTAAGGTCTTTTCTTCGGTTCTTATGGTAACCCTGATGAAACTGCTCCATCTCTCCCTCCTCAAACAGCAGATCGGATTTAAACAGTCCTTTGAGCTCGTTACGATAATCTCGTCATAGCCCGCATCGCCGCTGGCGTAGGCTAGAACCCACCATTTTATAGGCTTGAATCTCTCTTCGGTGATTATATTGAGCTCAGATTCCATCGGCTGCATCTTCGATTCAACAAGGTTCATCCAGCCTTTAGCCGGCCTAAATGAGATAGGCACCGACTCAAAGGTTCCATGCAGGCCGCCAGAGTATCTGTAGACACGGCCAAGCGTATATGCGGTAGCCTCTTCGAGAACCCCGATTGAATGATAGGGTTTCCCGTCTCCCATCACCAAAACATTCTCATGAGTTGAAGGCCAACCGCAAGGATACCTAATAAGCACGGATTTCTTACCTCTCTTCGCGGCTACAGTCCACAGATGCTCTGCTTTACATCTTCTGGAATCGAACATCCATCCCGTTATGCCGTGAATGCTTGGATCCGCCCCTGTTGCTATTGTTGTCCAGTTAGGCGGGGTGAACGTGGGCATTGAGGGAAGCGCATAACCATACGATCCTGTGCTCATGAGACTCTTAATATTCGGCATAAGCCCTTTAGAGATGAAATTCTCAACAAAGTCGAGGAGAAGGGAGTCTACACCTATAAGGATCAGTTTATTCGCTTTCATGGCAGAATCTTCTAAATTTTTGAAGAAAAGTTTTTCTACTTAGCGCTTGCGCGGAGCCATCATACACGGTCAAAATGAGAGCTGGAAAGAGAGACTTGCTCTATTAGGGGTTTACGGCCGATGTGCTCCGCGGCTGTGCAGATCTTGACTCCCCTCTTCTTCGCGTATGAGTATACCTTCTCCAATCTCGATCTGAAGAGCCCCCTGCACATGTGGTGATCCCAAATGATCTCTCTGGGTTTAGCCTCATGTATGATGGTCTGCATATTCTTGATTACGCGTTCCACATCTTCCTTTCCAATCATGAAGCCATAGGTGTAAAGGGGAGGCCCATCCGCTACGATGAAGTCCGGCTCTGAACGTATGATCCAGTCGGCGTACTCCTCTATTATTGGTCCTTGAAGATCCGAAGTGAAGAGAAACCTTTCATCGTCATGCTCCACGGTGAACCCCAAAACCCAGCCTATGTTGTCGAGGAACTGCCCGTGGAACATGGGGCGGGAAAAACATACCTTTGTATCGCCGAAGACGAATTTCTTCCCGTCAGCCAGCCTCACCTCAGTATCTCCGGCTTTGAAGTCTCCTATCCACTTGTTTTGCCGCCAGCTCTCCACGATCCTGTTGAACCATCTCTTTTTCGCCTGATAGACAAGCATCTTTTTCCCTTCGGCTCTCCGCCATAGGGCCACCGTCTTCGGGTACAATTCAGAAAGGTCTTCTTTCATGGCGAAATTTGACGGGGACAACATGCTTTCAAAGGACCCGCGTCCTCCAAGCATTCCGTATAGCCTAGAAAGGAAATTGAAGGCTCTTTTCCTCTGAGACTTATTTATCCACTGATTCGGATCCTTCACAAGCAGGGTCTTCCCCTTGAAGAGCCTCGCCATCCCTTCCAGCCGGTTGGGGTGGACATGATGGTCATAATGGTAATGAGTTATGATCACGACGTCGGATGAGACGCCGTACCGAAGTATCCTCTCATAAGCCTTCTCGCGAAGCGAGGCCTTCTCTTCAGCTGAGAGGGGGAATCCGGGCTGCAGTCCAGCAGCGCCCGGATCAACCAGGATCGAGACGTCAGGAGTATTCACTAGGACTGAGCTGCATTTAGCTCCAAGCGAATCAAAGAATAGCAATCTCACTTTTATGGAGCCTAATCTGATCAGATCGCGGCTTTTAAATTCGTCTTGAATTGTTTCTCTCTCTTTCGTTTTATCGTTCATCTCCGCCGCATCTTTAACTTTAAGAGGTTAACTATCCATATGAAGTCTATCTTTATTACGGAATGAATCTTTTAGGGTTTTAAGGCTAAAGGCCGAAGCCGTAAGGGAAAACTTTTGAGGCTAATCTCTTTGAAGCCACTTTATAATCTGCTTGTCAAGTGGCACTGTTCTCCGTCTTCTCCGCCTACGTCTCAAGGGGTATCCGCCGACTGTTTTATAGGCGTCCTCTGCTATTTCATCCGCCTCGCCTTTCACGAATTCACGCCATGAAGAGTCATGTCGAAAACTTGACGGGTTAATCCATTCCGGATTGAAATCTGAGAGCCTGTTCTGTTTGATGCAGACGCATACAACGTTCAGTTCGCGGTGAAGACTGAGCGGACATGTGAAGACTCGGGTTGGGTCTACCTTGTTTTCCACAGTGATCCTTCCCTTCAGCAGGATTTCTCTTAGCTTTTGATGCGTCTTTGAATTGACGTACTCGACTATTGCGTAGGCTAAATCAAGCGGGTGATGCTTCTTTAAGAGATCATCTGAGAAGGCTTCTTCGTGGATGTGGATGTGACACCCGTTTCCTGACCATTTAAAATATAGAGATTTCTCGACGCCTCTCTCATTCAGGAAGGACCCTATCACTTTTGCAGCTTCGAGGGTTAAACGCCAATTTGAGAGAGTTGCATCGATATCCCATACGGGATTACAGCGATAGATATTTGACGGGGTATAGACATCCTCGACGTTTTTGATCTTCAAGTAGATGTTGGATGTTGCATAAATTGACCTTAAAACATATTCTTCCTGATTAATGATCTTAGAGAAGTCTTCAACATCATTGATTCTTAAAGGCTTTCCGCGGAGATATCTCCTAAAGACAAGTCTGCCTTCGGGGTCAATGTAATGAGCGGCTACCCAACGGCCCTTACAGAAATCTACAATCTCCCTCTGAACGTCGACGCGAGAATAATGCTTCTCAGCTAGGCTCAAGGCATCTCAACATCTCTTTTCTGTGATGCTCTGCGGATTTTATCCATTACCTGCCTGGGGAGGGCTATATCCTCCCTCCGCATGTCGATCGATCCCTTGATTACTATGCCCCTGCCGTCGACTATCTCGATCTCATGCATCTTCAAGCTATGAGGGGTCTGCCTCATCT
>CAZCXS010000094.1:0-4864 GCA_964502685.1 uncultured Candidatus Bathyarchaeia archaeon | reverse complement strand
TTATCGCCTTGTATCCCTGCTTGACGAGTTTCTCAGCGAATTCCGCGTATGCTTCAGGGCTGTTCAGTCCGCCTTCAATCTCGTCTCCAACCATCGTGCTGGCGTAGGCCTTCACCTTTTCTCTATAGCCGCCTAGAAGCTTACATACAGGCATGTTAAGGTATCTTCCCGCGAAGTCCCATAGAGCCATATCTATGACGGCTATTTGATGATCACTTATCAGTCCCCGTGATCCTTGAAGGTCACGGTAAAGGTACTGCCAGATTTTTTCCCTATCCATCGGGTTCTTTCCGATAAGAGCGGGCTTTATTACGCGGTCGTTTATCCTTTTGTTTCCGCCGAAACAGTATCCATCCACGCCTTCATCAGTGACTATCCTGGTCAGAGTCTGATGGGCGTCATGTTCCTCTGAGGGATGAGCATGCCCAGCTATGTCGCTGCTCACTCTGGATTTGTATTTAAAGACTATTGTCTCAACATCAACAATCTTCAAACTCTTCACTCTCCATCTCAACTGTCCTGAAGGAATTTCTTTTCAATCCTTTAAATATTAAGGGATTCCTAGTTGGAAAGTCAAGAATCAACACTTTTACGGGATGGAAAACTCCGATGCAGATTCACATATAGTCTGCTAGGCTTCTCTGCCTCTTTCTTGTTTCTTTTAGCATTTGATTCGAAATCCGCTTCTCGACGTTTCCTTCTTCCTTTTCCTCCTGAAATATTCTTATTTGGCCATATACGCCATCGTATCCCGGGATCACCTTCACCCTCTCCTCTCTAATCCGTATAACCGCCTCCGCAACGCTTGGGTCAACGATCTTAACCATCTCATCGAATGGGGCGTCAAGCAGAACAGAGTATTCGTTTCCAAATCTCGAAATCAGACTATTATAAATCTCCCAAACTTTCTGGACGCCTGGATAGTTTACACCTAACACTGTTTGGATGATCTCGCTGAGAGGTAGGAGACGCTTGTAGCCTGGAACGCCCCTAGGTCTAAAGCCTTTAGGTCTATCAGCTAATTCATCTACGCGCTGCTCAACGCCCTTAGTTAGCTTCTTGCGGCAGACAGGGCAGATGTTCCCGAGATTCTTAGCCCCCTCAGGTGAGAGTGAGATGTTGCATGCTCTATGCCCTGTCCAGTGGTACTTTCCATACTCAGGGTACGTCTCAATCGTGAATAGAAAGCGGCTTGGATCCTTGCTTCTGATCGCGTCTACTATTTCATCGTAGCTGAAGGCTTCGAGATTAAAAACGTTGGCTTCTCTGCCTATCCGCCAAGGCCAACTTGAATGGGAATCACTGTTTGAGACGAGCGTGTACTTGTCTAAGGCGCTGAGACGCCAGTTCATGGGAGGGTCTGAAGATAACCCGGTTTCTAATGCGAATATGTGCTTGGTCATGTCTTGATAGCAGTCCTCCACATGGTTGAAGCCGCTGAAATCTCCGAAGAGGCTGAACCATGGGGTCCACACATGCGCTGGTATAACAACGTTTCTCTGCGAGGCTTCCATAACTTCTTCGACAAGAGCCGCAGCGGTCATCTCTAGGAATGGACGGCCATCAACGGATAGATCCCCATATCTTGCCAGGCGGTCTCCGATCTGCTCAGCTATCTCCAAGCTTGGAGTGAGAATGAGATGATGAATCCTCTTCGTCTTCCCTTCGAACGTGAAGGTTGTTGAAACCTCGCCGGTAACCATGAAACGTAAAGGCGAATTCGGCTTATCAACTGGCTTGTAGAGCCCAGCATCGGGTATTGCGATGAGCTTCTCCTTTAATTCCTTAAACCATTTAGGATGCGTGAAGTCTCCTGTTCCAACGAGATTCAACCCCTTAATAGGGGAGAAACGTGTGATCTCACTTATATCCATCCGTGCGCTTGTCGCCCGGCTGTATTTACTGTGAATGTGAAGATCGGCGTATACCATTACAATTAGGGATCAATCCTCCTTCTTTCGTTTCCACCCTCATCACGGCTTCGGCTCCGTCTAAACTCTCAGACGGGAAGGTTCTCAACGGAACCTTCCGTTCATCAATCATTATCCGAACCGTTCAGCTTAGAATTGCTTCTCCTCCTATTTTTATTTTCGATATAGAAAAGTAGATCGGTCAAATCCAGACTTGTCTGATGATTCACTGAAAACGCGGAAGAGACGGCCTTAATTCTTAAAAATATGCAGCCATCTTACTTATGAAACATGAAAAAGATACATATTGTTCCTGAGCCGAGAAGCCTAAAGTTTTCCGGGCAAATCTTCAGTTTTGACGGCTTCGAAAACTTCCCAGAGTTTCTTTCACGGGAATTCAACGTTCCAAAGGGAGCGTGGAAGATAACAAAGATGAGCGGTGAAGGCACGGGTCTTAAGGTGAAAGAGAAAGAGATCATCATGTGGGGGGACAGCTTCACGAATTATGCGACTATCCTGCAGCTGCTTAGGCAGGATCCGTGTCGTCTACCAGAAATAACTCTTAAAGAGGGGTTTAATTTCACTTTCAGGGGCTATCATCTGGACATAGCGAGAGGGGGAGTTCCAACAGTTGAAACCTTTAAGAGGATTCTTCGATGGCTATTTTTGCTTAAGTATAATTATTTCGCGATCTATTTTGAGGATCTCTTTCCTTGGAAAGATCATCCAATGATAGGGAAGCATCGTGGGAGGCTTACTGAGGAGGAGCTGAGAGAAGTAATAGATTACGGAAAGAATCTCGGGATAGAGGTCTTTCCGTCGCTTGAGCTTTCAGGCCACATGGAGCATATCCTCTCCCTTCCTGAGTATCGAAGTTTCAGCGAGTGGCACAGACCAAGCGAAGGATGTCTAGATCTAAGCAATGAAGAAGCTAAGGAGTTTGCTTATCAATTGCTCCGAGAGGCCGTTGAGTTCTGCCCGTCAAGATATATTCACATAGGCGGGGATGAAACATGGGCTTTAGGGAGGGGAAGAAGCCTCAGTAAGACTTGGACGTTTGAAGGCCCCAAGCTCTATGAGCTGCACCATCGAAATATGATTGGGATCGTAAAGAAAGCCGGGAAAGAACCGATTCTTTGGGGGGACATGATCTCCGGCATGTATCTCAGGAGAGTCACGAAGGACGCGTCGAAATGGGAAGAGGTCATCGAAAGCCCGATATGGAGGGAAGTGCTCATAGCAAACTGGGATTACAGCCCCGGATCAAAAGAATATTTCAAGGAGAAGATAGAGATATTCAAAAAGAGGGAACTCCAACAAATAGTATGTCCGGGATTGTCCAATTGGGGGAGATATTACCCCAACTTCCAAACAGCTTTAGAAAACCTCAAAAACTTTCTAGGAGCCGCAAGGGAAGAGGGAATAACCGGCTTCTTGATTACGGCTTGGGGAGATGATGGCGAAGAATGCCTCTTCTCACTTCTAGAGCCTCTGCTTTTAGCCTCCATGGAGATCGCGGAGGGCGCAGGGCGATGGGAAGAGAAATGGATAGCCTTAAGCCGAGAAGGCGAGGAAATCTTGAAAGCCCGAACTCTCTTAGGAGACCCTAATATTTCAGAGACTCTGAAGCACGTCGTCTTCAGGGACTTCTGGTTCCATCGAATGGACGCTGAGAGAAGGGAAGATTTGAAAACAAGATGGATGGAGACGCTGAAAGAGATTAAAGAAGCCCATCTGCCGGAAGATTTAGATTTCATCCGGCGGATGGTGGAACTCGGCGTAAAAGTCCTCAGCGACGAGGCGCGAGTCTCAGATTACATCGCACTTTCAAGGATATATGCTGAGCTTTGGCTGAACGAGAGGAAGCCGGAGGGGCTGGAGAGAATAATCGAGCGGTTCTGGGGAGCGGCTGGAAGGGAAGATATGGATCTTCGCTAGGCTTTATCTCCCTTTTTGGGTTTTACCTCCCGTTCTCTGTTTTTACTTGTAGATCTGACTCAGATAGATCTTTGGCGGACCGTAAGCCATCGATTCTCGGCTTGACCTTATAATCTTGTTTACTCCCTCCTCTAAGGTTGTTTTCGCTTCCCAGCCGAGGATTTTTTTGGCTTTTGAGCAGTCATAGCGCATCCGTCTGATATCTCCTAGCATCTTCGGTTTTCGAATGGGTCTAACGTCCACATTTAGAGCTTTTGAGATTATCTGGTACAACTGGTTTATACTCGTCTCTTTCCCCGTTCCCAAGATCATCGTCTCCCCGGTCGCATCTTCATTTTCCAAAGCCAAAACGAGCGCATCAACAATATCGTCTACATATATGAAGTCTCTAGTCTGTTCTCCATCCCAGTAGATTGTTGGCGGTTCCCCATTCATCAATCTCGTTAGGAACTCCATGATGACCGGTTTCCACTCCTCGCTTACCCTCTGTCTCTCTCCATAAACCGTTGCGAACCTGAAGATCACGAAGGGAACACCGTAAGTTGCATGGTACAGTTTCAGATAGTTCTCAGCTTGCAGTTTGTTCAGATCGTAAGGGGTTTTAGGGTTGTCAGGGGTCTCTTCGTTTATTGGAAGATGCGACGTGTCGTAGATTCCAGAGTTTGAGCTGAAAATCACCTTAGCTTTGCTTCTCTTGGCCACCTCAAGGACGTTCACTATTCCGATGACATTAACCTTGACATCTCTTTGGGGATTCTGAAAACTCATACTTCTTGGAAAACACGCAAGATGGTAGATCAAATCATAGCGGGGAGGAGGGCAAATCCAATGTTTTCTTGAAACATCTTCTCGAACGAACTTTATCTTGCCTAAAACGTTTTTCAAGTTGGCTAATGAACCGTTACTGAGATCATCCAGCACCGTCACTTCGCATCCTAGTTCAACAAGTCTCTCCACAAGATGGCTACCTATGAATCCAGCTCCACCAGTTACGAGAATCTTCAACTCCTTTAACA
>CAZCXS010000093.1:0-4917 GCA_964502685.1 uncultured Candidatus Bathyarchaeia archaeon | reverse complement strand
AACATCATTAAAGCTCGAAATCGGCTTTGAAATTCCTATGAAGGGCGAAATTGAGGATGAGTCTACCGTGGCTGAGAGCGTTACAAGTATACAGATGAGGGGTAGAAATCTGCATAACAAATGATGCTTTATATCTTCAACCTTTTCCAGCAAGCTCCCAGCGGCGAATGCTAGACCAAGCGCTAGACTGAAGACGCAGAGAATTATGGCTCTATGTGGATATACGCCTAAAGCGAGAAGCGGGTTCAATGAAGAGAGAGGCGCATTGACGCCAAGCGCCATATAGCACGAGGCCATCAGCATTAGAAGAAAAGTCAGATTCTCAAAAAGGCGTCTCTTATTTACAAGAGCGATGATGACAATCAGTATTGCGGAGATCCCTAAATATCCAGGCGCCCATCCTGTTATGTTGGAGGGGTCAAAGAATTCTTGAAGCCTAACGGAGGATACGGGGATCGTCCATTCGTAACCTGAGGTCTGAGCTAATAGAGGCGCCTCATAATAGTAAGGAATCAACCAGAAGGATACGAAGCCGAGAAATATCAAAAGGATGAAGAAGAAAGACTTGAGGATACGTGCCTCCCGCAAGAATGAGAAGAGAACCTTAAACACAGCGTAGAGTCCCATCGCTACTCCTACGAAGAAACCGGGATAGGGATGGGCAAGGAAGGTTCCAGCTAGAAATAGAGCTGAACAAATATGGTTTATCACTCCGCCGTGATTTATGGCTCTCAGATAGAAATAGAAAGAGGGGGCTAGGAATGAAAAAGAGAAAGCCGCGGGGAGATCATTAACAAAGGTGCAAAAATTAACCGCGTAGGGGTGATATGCATAAAAGACCGCTGCGATGACCGCAATTACATGCCGGAATATATTTCTGATCTTTAAGGGTCTCGTGATCTCCATTGCGATTAGATAAAAACTCAATGAAGACAAGAAGAAGGAGAGAGCGACACCTATCCTTATTCCAAGCCCTACATCATTCACAATATACGCGATTGAAGCGTATATGCTGTAGCTCAGCGGCGGATAAAAGTGATAGGGATGATAACCGAGATACCATGCGTCAGTCCAGTCAACATATATGCCTGCCTTCATACGGCGAAGGAGCTCCTCGATTTTATAGACATGAGCCATCCCATCCCCGCCGAGCATGTAGTCTCTGCCGATAATGCCGCTCACCAAGTAGCTGCGGAAGGCATAGATGTTGAATCCTAAAAGGGCTCCTAAGACTAGAACAAGACTAATTATTGAGCTGGTTTTGAAGCTTTTAGGCATTCTTAATTTCCGAATCTGATGAGAATCACCGTGGCTCAAGAGGCTCACACTTTCTTTTTATTAAAACCGAACTCAGCAGATATCTCTTGAATCTCGTCTTAAATAATTTCAGAATTGAGCCGTCAACGGTAGGATGCTCACGGCAGGGTTCGATTCGCAAATTCAGGACACCATTAGAATGGAAATTAATTCTTTATTCCTTATGCTTTTTGAACTTGTACCTGTCAAGGAGATATATAGCCCCTATTACGGACGGAATAAAGACAAATGGGGTGATCCCAGGTAGCTCAGGTATAACCTCATGGTCCACATCATACATACCGCTGTCCGGGGCCCTATCTCTAACTTTAGTCAACGGCTGCTGCGTTGTTGCCACAATGCCGACGGGGTTGCCCACACCTTTCGGATAATTAATATCATCGAGATCCGCTGTTAAGTATATCGATTTGCCTTCGATCATCACCTCTATCGGCGCCACGTACACCAGTTTAATGGACTTCCCCTTCTTACTGGCCTTGTAAAGCCCGGAGACCCCTCCCGCCACTAGGCAATAGTCCGGTTCTTTTCTGCCCTTCGTATCCAGCCAAACAGTGTAGGATCTAATAAACGAGGGCGCCGGCGTCGCACGGCATTCTATGATAAATCTGAAATGTGTGCCATTGTTTGCGATATAGACTTTTAGGATGTCCACGGATGCTGGATTGGCATCCTTCTCGGGGTCATCTCCGAGCAGTGTCGTCAAGTAATCGGCCTTTGCCAAGGTGATATTAGGCAAGAGCAAGGTTGTTATCAGCACCAAAATAAGAAGATGCCTAGCTGTGGGTTTTACATCTTTCATTAATCTTTCCTCCCCGATGATTTCTCAAATCTTTCCTCGTTTTTCTCCGAGTTTTCATTAACGTCTTCAGCTAGAGATTCATCAATCTCTACGGTACTTTTAGAGCTGCTTTGATCATCTGCTGTTTCAGGTTCTCTACTTCCCCAAATCAGAGAGGAGGCTTTTCTCCATTCTTTCAGTATGTCGCTTATGCCGCCCCGGATTGCTTTTTGAACGACATTTGATTTGTCGCCATCCGCCTTCTGTTCAGCCGTTGAGGATTTTTCCTTTATCTTTTCTATCCTCTTTTTCAGTTCTTTCCGAATCTTTGAAGCGATTAACCTTTCAATTAACGCATTTTCCGAAAGCATATCCTCTTCTCGCTTCTCCTCTCTCAGCCTCTTTTTCTCAATTCTCTTTACAGATGTTTCTTTGGCAGAGGGGCGGCTCGCTGGAGGAATCTTTGGTTTCAAATCCTTGTCCAAGTATCCTTTATCCATGAGGCTGTTGATCGCCTCCTCAACCTCTATGGGATCCATCATGAATCTCAGGCAGATCTCCTCTGAAGAGCGGCATTTATGAGCAGCCTCGAAAACCTTGGCTTCAATGGGGGTTAAACCTTCTAGACTAACGGGTTCGATTTGAGATGCTTTGGACCTCTCAAGCATCCTTATGCGTTCTTCGAGGTACTCAAAGATACTGTCCGTCAATCTCCTAGGCTCAACAGCCGTTTCCATAGGCGGTGAGGGTTCAAGCATCGGAGCAACCTTAATCTCCTCGACGTGTCTTTTTTCTTCCACCATTCTTGGCTTTGAGGGGAGTTGGCGAGGTTGTTCTTGGCCTAACCGAAATCTTCTCCAATCATGATAGTCTTTCTCCCAGATGAACTCGTGTCTCCCGAGTGTAGCTACGGCCTCAGCCGCGTAGGGATCATATTCCCTAATCAGCGTTGGGTTGATGCTTCCGAGAACGAGACGGGCATTAGAGAAGACCTCTGGCATTAACCTCTTAGCGCTTGTTAAGACAACCTGCATGTTAGCGTGTCTTCCCCTTGTAACCGCGCTTAGGACGTCGTATTTGTCCGCTTCCTCGATTATTAGGAGGATTGGAACTTTCCATTTGACCTGTGTCATTCTTTTCAGAAACTCGCTTATGATGAGCTTTTCAACATTGCTATCCACGATGTTCGGTCTGATTGAAATGTTGCCTTTTGCCTGTGCCACATGGCTTATCATTTCATCGATTATCCCTTCGATGTCTCCCCAAATACTGAAAGTAATGAAAGTCTTAAACAGGTCATTCTCAATGTTCGGAATAGTCTTATCATAATTCACACTATAGGGCTCAAACGGGTATTCTCGGTGACCGTCAATCACCACTATCTTTTTCTTGCCAGCTAAACGTGGAATAATATAATTCCTAATCAAGTATGTCTTCCCATACCTTGTCGGCGCATACAAGTATAGATGATCAGCCTCTGGATCCAAAACTTCGAATGGAATCTCGCCTCCTATCACGGCGGGTTTTTCTTCAACCGGAGGCGCTGGAAGAGGCTTAAGAGGAGCCTCCTTAGATATTTGAGGCTTCTCTTCCTCCGCTTTCAGCTCAGGAGCAGGCGCTGCCTCTTCAGGTTTGACTGCTTGCTCCTCTCTTATCTGCGGAGGAACCGTGATTATGGATGCGCCGGAGAGTATTCTTCGATTTATCTTTGCATTTGGGCCGAGCTTGACCGTCTTTTCCGTGGAGACTGCTTCCACAACCGCGTTTTCCCCGAGAATTATATCCTTAAGCGAGTCCACGATGCCCTTAACCACGCAGTTCCGTCCAATGGTTACCTTGCCTTCGGATAGAACGTGACCCTCAACAGTTGACGATTCGTCCAGTTCTATATCACCGAAGGCCTTTATGCTACCGTAGATCCTCGATTTCTTTCCGATCTTCAGGTTGCCTTGAACCATTAGATTGTTATTTATCTCCGATCCTTCTGGAATGCTGACGTTGCCAGTTATACGGATAACGTCTCCGGGAGCCTTAGCGCGTGCATCGCCGCGGGCACGTTCAAGCCTTGAGATCTCTACTATGTCAGGCGGCTCTTCGTATGTTGTCTGCTCAGGAATTTCTCTTGGTCCCTTATCCTTTCTTTTGAAGATCTCAATTATTGCTGGTATGAACGGGACGATCAGAAGGGCAAATGGCAATAGTACCAGTAGGTTCATAACAACAGCCTCCCGTTACCGTTTACATACCCATTATTCCGACCGTTCTTCCCGTTGAGATGGTTGTGCACGTTTCCTTTATGGAGCGTGCGAACCCACCTTTCCCTCTTCTTCTTTGCTATGAGAAGGTCTATGGCAGCCTTCGTGCAGCAGAAAACCATGATGACGAACGCAAAGGAAAGAACGGGGAGAAGCCAGAGGAGATACTTTCTTCTATCTAAGTATGCTCCCGAGCCGACTTCGAAGAAAGGCGCAAAGTTTCCTACAGTGCTGTATGTGAAGACTGAAAGTATGAAGAAGAAGTATCTACCATTAGCCGCAAAGAAGGGTATTTCATGCGTGAGATAAGCGCCTACACCGACTAGCCAAGCGGCGAGGACCATAATAGGCATGAAATAGATGCATAGCAGAAGGCTAAGATCAGCCTTTTCATATAAGGAGAGATGTTCCGCTTTAAGGATGCTCTTCAAATGTTTCAATGCGCATTGCATGTGCCCCTTAGCCCATCTGTATCTCTGATTCCAGTACGCTCTCCAGCTGGTCACTGCTTCCTCATAGGCTTCAGCGTCATTTACATACCGAATCTGATATCCATGCAAGATTAAA
>CAZCXS010000092.1:0-4920 GCA_964502685.1 uncultured Candidatus Bathyarchaeia archaeon | reverse complement strand
CAATATATGCTTGCGGGGAAAAAGTCCGTTTTGGAAGGCTTTTCATAAATATAACCTTTTATAAATATCTCGCATACTTCCTCATTCTCGATTCATCAATAATAATCGTAGCCTTCGCCTCCTTGGCATTCAACCCAGCAATATTGCCTTTTCTACTAACATATCTGTGCGCGATTTTAGCAGCGGTACTACTACTGACAGCGGGGGATGCAGGAAGTGTCTCGGATTAGCCTATTGAAATGGGCGAGACTTCGGTCTCCATGGATATTACACTTCAACAGCGGAGCGTGCAATGCATGCGATATTGAAGTTGTCGCTCTATTAACCCCCAGGTATGACGTTGAAAGATTTGGAATTCTCCTGAAGGCAACACCGAGACACGCGGATGTACTCGTCGCCACAGGACCAGTAACCAGGCAAGCAGCATTGAGACTTAAGAGAATATATGAGCAGATGCCTGAACCGAAATTTGTAATAGCGGTCGGGACATGCGCTTCATCCGGCGCCCCCTTCAATAAATGCTACAATGTTCTTGGAGGAGTAGATAAGGTTGTCCCCGTGGATGTATATGTTCCGGGATGCCCGCCTAAACCAGAGGCAATCCTCTACGGGGTGACAAAACTCCTGGAAAAGATCGAGGGGACGGCGGAATGAAGGCAGAGGCTCCTGAAGAGAAGGTTGTGCACACCATTAAAGGTGCTCTTAAGGAATCCGTCATAGAATCGAAGGTTCCTCGTCCGCGTAGAGTTTACATCCGCGTTGAACCGGAGGCTCATAGAAAGGCGGTTTTAACGCTTCTCCGAGAGTTTCCGCTGACGACGATCTCGACGATAACAGGTATCGATGTGGGGGAAGACATCGAGATCAACTATCACTTCTGGTGTGGAAAGGCGGAGGTGACTATTAGAACTGCCATTCCAAAGTCGAAGCCGGAAATAGAGACGATAACGGATATTATTCCCGGCGCCTCTCTTTATGAACGTGAAGTACATGATCTCTTAGGAGTAAGATTCGCTAACCATCCAAACCTGGCTAAGCTGCTGCTTCCAGAGAGCTGGCCTGAAAATAGTCATCCCCTGAGAAAAGATTGGAATCCGGAGCAGATAGGAAACCTCGCTGTTTCCTCGGAGAAAACGTTAACCATCGGGGGGGTGAGGGCGGAAAAGAACGGCGGGTCGCTTGTAAACGTCGTAATCGGGCCTCAGCATCCCGCGCTTCATGAGCCTGAGAGATTCCTGTTCAAGCTTGACGGAGAGATCGTTGTAGACGTTGAGCCTCGGCTGGGTTATGCTCATAGGGGGATTGAAAAGGGCGCCGAGCGTCTGATGTTCTTCCAAGATGTCCACTTGGTTGAAAGAGTATGTGGAATATGCAACGTAGCGCATACAACATGTTTTTGTCAAGCCGTAGAGGCATTAGGAGAGATCGAGGTTCCCCCCAGAGCCCGATATTTACGGGTAATAGTCCATGAACTTAACAGAATCCACAGCCATCTCCTCCTACTGGGGATAGCGGGGTTAGAAATAGGATTCGAGTCTCTATTTCAGTACATTTGGCGTGACAGAGAGACCGTGCTGGACCTGACTGAGAAGATAACCGGAAACCGCGTTATGGCAGAATACAGCACAATCGGAGGGGTGAGGAGGGACATAACCCCCGTCTTAGGCGATGAGATTAAGCGGGATCTCCGAAAGGTCAAGAGGCGACTGAGTTTCTACAAAGAGATCCTTCAAAGCGATCCGACAGTTGAGTTGAGGACGAAAGGAATCGGAATGCTCAGCGAAGAGGATGCTTTAAAGCTATGCGTCGTCGGACCTGTAGCCCGAGGCTCCGGAGTAAAATCAGATGTTAGGAAGCATGATCCCTACGCTGCGTATGAGGATGCTCCCTTCGAGGAGGTGATATACAAGGACGGAGACTCCTGGGCAAGGCTCATGGTGCGTTTAGACGAGGTTATTGAAAGCATAGACATCATAATCTGGGCGGTTGAAAACATTCCAAGCGGGCCTTACCGAACGAGAGTCCCGAGGAGAATGCCCGAGGGAGAAGCTCTAAGCAGAGTTGAAGCCCCACGCGGCGAGCTGATCCATTATGTGAGGGGAAACGGCACGGCGTATCCGGAACGCGTCAAGATTCGATCTCCCACTCTCGCCAACATCATATCGTTCCGCGAGATGATACGAGGCTGCTACGTCGCGGATATCCCAGCGGTTCTGGTGAGTTTAGATCCATGCTTCTCTTGCACCGACCGCATGGTTTTTGTCGATGAGAGAAGCGGCCGCAAGTGGATCTGGACAATGAACGATCTGAAGGCTAGGAGGGGGGACTCGAAATGATTTTTAACTGGGTCTTCTTCTTCAGAGTCCTCGTCTACCCCGGCTTCCTCTTTCTCTCAGCATTCACGCTATTCTGCGACTGGTTTGAGAGGAAGATCATGGCTAGAATGCAGAATCGGATGGGTCCATCATATACTGGTCCGTTTGGCATCCTCCAGCCCCTCGCAGATTATATAAAGCTCCTGACAAAGGAGGATATAATCCCTCATCATGCGCGGCAGGTCCTGTTTACATTCACCCCAATAATCTCATTTTCCATATTCATGCTTTCGATTTTCTGCTTCCCTCTGGATGGCGTGAATGTCTTCTCTGATTATGGGTTTGAGGGTGATCTCCTATTCGTGCTGGCTCTAGTAACGTTCGCTCATTTCTTTTTGTTCCTATCCGGATGGTCCTCGTCTAATCCCTACAGCGGGATCGGAGCGATCAGGATCATAACACAATTCATCGGCTATGATATTCCACTCATCATCTCAGCATTGGGTCCCGCCTTTCTCGCTGGAAGCCTCTCCCTTGCAAGGATAGCTTCCGCACAGACCGTTCCATTCGCCCTTCTCACCCCTTGGACGTTCTTAGTGTTCCTGATCTCTCTTCAAGCAGAACTCGAGGAGGACCCATTCGATGTTCCGCACGCCGAAACAGAGATCGTGGCAGGTTACGGAACCGAATTCTCAGGGAGAAAACTCGCATTTATCCGTCTATCGAAAGATACGCAGATAGTCTTTGGAGCCGCATTAGCAACAACATTGTTCCTAGGCGGGCCGTATGGACCAGTCGTTCTAGGCTCACCAAGCCTCTGGTTCGCAGTGTACTTTATACTTAAAGTTCTATTCGTCATCGCCTTACTGGAGTTCGTGGAAGCCATCTGCGCCCGTCTACGCATAGACCACGTCATAATAGGAAACTGGCGGATAATAATCCCGGCTTCTCTGGTCTCCGTTATCCTCACCGTTCTGTCCGCGCCTTACATCAGATTTTTGACGGAGGCCCCGATATAATGAGACAGATAAAGATGCCCCAGATGATTAGGGAGATCGCCGCGGCGATATTCAAGAAGCCCTTCACCCGTCAATATCCCTTCATGAGACCTGAGGTTCCGGAAGGACTTCGTGGAAGACAGATATTCCATCCGGATAGATGCATCAGCTGCGGATTATGTGCGAGGGATTGTCCCGCTGAAGCCATCGAGATGGTTGAGGTCTCCGGTAAGAAGATGCCCTTGATCCATCTCGATAGATGCATCTTCTGTTACGTTTGCATCGAGAACTGCCCAAGGAATGCTTTGACAGAATCAACATTTTACGAGCTAGCATCGACGAGTAAAGAGGGCCTCGCCCTCAGACCAGAGAAATCCAATCTCAAAGAGGAGGTTACGGAGGAAGAGTAATATGTCCATGTTCGACGTCGCCTTCGCTGTGGCGCTTGTGATCTCAGCGTTTCTAGCCTTACATATCGACGAAACAATTTATGCAATCATCTCTTTCGCCGCCGCGCTTACGCTGCTCTCAGGCCTTTACTTCCTCATGAATTCCCCCTTCGCAGCTGTCTTTCAGCTCGTAATAGCCGTTGGGGCTATAGCTGTCTTCTTCCTCGCAGGCGAGATGCTGACTCCTAAAAGGGGTTCGCCGCAAAAGATGAGGGACAAGATCATAGGCTTGCTAATCGCATTCATCCTAGCGGTTCCACCGATCGTCTCAGATCTTCGCATCGAAGCGTTCTCGAAGTCTCATGATCTTTCATTTGCCTCAGCGTTATGGGAGCTTCGGGCTTTAGACGTGATCGCTCAGAGCATTGTCATATTAACGCTTGCCCTAGGAATCGTTATGGTTCTGAGAGGAAGAGGAGGGAAGTGAAGGGGTCATGGAATACGTAATCCTCTCTTTGGTCTTATTGGCTATCGGCATATATGGGCTTGTGACGAAGCGTAACCTCTTAAAGGTTCTGATGTCAATTGAACTCATCGCAGCAGCGGCAAGCATGAACTTCATCGTCTTCAGCTCCACCGTGGGAGATCAGCTTGGTCAAGTCTTCTTCGTACTCGCATTGTCAGTTGACACCGCTATGACAGCCGTGGTCATGGCTCTGGTTTTAATCGCATACCGGGAGCATAGAATACTAGATGTTTGGGAGCTCTCTAAGCTTAAAGAATCCTAAAGGGAGGCGAATGTGTTTATGTATGGTCTACAAGAATATTTGCCATGGCTTGTCTGGCTTTTCCCAATCCTCTCCAGTTTCATCGTTCCAGTCTTCACAAAGATGGGCTCAAAATCCAGAGACCTCTTCATAATATTCTCCGGCGCAGCCACATTAGTGTTCGCCATACTACTGATCCCCACCGTCTACTCGGGGAGCCCCATCGTTCAATCGGGGATAGAGTGGATACCAGTTGTGGATATCAAGATAGGCGTATATCTTGATCCTCTCAGCGTTCTCTTTACGAATCTGATCGCCTTCATAGGTTTTGTCGTCCTTTTATACTCCTTAAGCTATATGGCCCACGAAGAAGGGTTGACAAGATACTATTTCTTCATGTTATTCTTCATCGGGTCGATGATAGGGCTCGTAATGGCTGACAATTTTCTCC
>CAZCXS010000091.1:0-4938 GCA_964502685.1 uncultured Candidatus Bathyarchaeia archaeon | reverse complement strand
TCCACTCCTTGTCTCTTATGCTCCATGATCTTCTATGGAAACCGCTTATCTCGAAGTTCTTCTCTTCCTCCTCGCCTCGAATTATGGACAGAAGATCTCTGCCTTGCATTATTTTTGGTACATCTATATCGAAGAGCTTTAGAATGGTTGGCGCCAGATCTTGAACCCCGATGAAGGAGTCTATGCGTTTACTCTTCAACCTCATCTTGTCTGGGAAGCGGATGATGAATGGTATATGCGAAAGTTCATCGTATGGCCACGGCCTAACCTTTTTGATTATCCCATGCTCACCTAATGGTTCGCCGTGATCTGAAAGGAAAATTATCGCCGTGTTTTCTAAGAGTCCCAATTCATCAATCTTTTCGAGGAGCATTCCTGTCCACTTATCGCAAAGCGTGATCGTCCCGGCGTATTGAGCTCTGATGTGACGAATCTCATCTAAGGTCCAGTCCTCAACTGATCCACCGCCCCATGTTATTGGGAGCCCATCATACTCAGGCACTGGATATAGGTCAAGATACTCCTCCGGAGGATCCCAAGGCTCATGAGGATCAAAGCTATCAATCAGGAGAAACAGCCTATCCCTCTTCCCGTTAGAAACTTTATTCTCAAGCCATTTAATGGAGGCTTTGATCACCTGTGCTATGTGATGATCCTCCTCGGTTTTCCAGTGCGCTCTGTTCTTAAGGTACTGCTCAAATTGCTTTTTAACTATGCTCTGCGGTTGACCGAAATATGCGGGATGCCAATTCTTCTCGCTGTATTTTGATAAGTCAACCTTCACGTTTGGGTCTACGATCCAAGGATCGCTTTCCTGTCCTCTGATCCATTCTACGTAGTCGAATCCCCTGCTAAAACCCATCTGAGGCTTATGCAGATGATAAGTATCCGATATCAGCGCTGTGGTGACACCTTTGTCCCATAGAATCTCGGGAAGCACGATGTCCAGCTGTTCTAGGGGCTGCCACCCTCTGAACGGCAGAGTATACCGCCCTGTGAGCATCGCGACCCTGACAGGTATGGTAGGCAGACCCTCAGCATAGGCAAAGTCGAAGATTATGGATTCGGAGGCAAATCTGTCTATGTTCGGAGTCTTGATCCATTTGTTCCCGTAGCATCCGAGATGATCCTTTCGTAGACTATCCTCCATTAACACGATAACGTTCATCTGTTCACACCCTGATCTTTTTGCTTTTTCGACGTTAGACTAATGGAGGTTGATAAATAAAGATGACGGCGTAGAAAATCTTGAAAATCGAAAAGTTGGGTCAGATTCATGTTCGTTTTCAACTTTTTAGTTTAACGTTGCGAAAAATTTTTTCTTTATAAAGGATGTGCATTTTTGTACATGCACGTTCATTTTCTGTTTGTTGTTTCTCATCTCTCTTTTTTAGAGACTTAGCATCCACGGCGCGTAGAGCTTCGCGAACGCTAAGATCATAAATGAAACCAGAGGCACAATTACGTTATCATCTATCAGTCTGAATTCAAAATGTTCAAGAAATGAGGCTGCTCCGCCTGCGAGGATCCCGGCCACCCCAAGCGCGGCGCCGATGCTCATAGAGAATGCGGCCATAATTAGGTTTCCCCACCATGCCTTCACCCTCTTTCCGTAAATAAGGTTCCTCACAAGCCCTGTGACGGCGTCCCCGACGGACATGAAGAGCACCGGTATTGCGCCGAACCAGAGATCCCCTGAGACGACCCATCCTAACGTTATGATCGCGCCCCACATTATGCAGAAGGAGACCTCGTAGAGGTTATCTTCAGTCTGGAACCAGTACATGACTCTGTTTATCTTGTGAAGCATAAACGTAAAGATAGCTAACAGCATCGCCATCATAAACGGGAGGAACGGTGTTTTGAAGATTAAGGGAACAGCTACTGCTGGAAGCCCACCCGCGAGGATATGTATCACTTTTCTGTTATAATAGACTGCGACGTCATGTTCAATGCCTCGGCTTCTCATCCGATTATACAGAGCTCGGGTCAGAACCGTCACAACGAAGACTACCCAGCCGATGAGGAGAACCGTTGCGACCAGTTCCTCAAAGAGTATCATAGTACATGGATTTTCAATATAGAAGAATAATAAATTTTCGGCAGAACCCTTAAATAGATAGGCCGTCCAGAACGTGATTAGAGACACTTAAAGCCCCTTTTATTAAACTTCCTTCAGCACAATTTATATCAGACAACTACGCTTTTCTGATAAGTGCGTAGGATTCTGAAGCTGACCATCCATGCGTAGGAGAATAGATGGGAAGAGAAGATAAATGCTTAGAGACCCCTACGGAAGACCCCTCGAAAGCATTCGAATATCGGTTACCCAGAAATGTAACTTGAACTGCTTCTACTGCCACAGAGAAGGTGAAGGCCCATCGCAGAGAGGCGAGATGACCCCGGAGGAGATACAAAAGATAGTGGAAATCGCCGCCTCGTTCGGCCTTGGAAAAGTAAAATTAACGGGCGGGGAGCCTCTTCTAAGAAGGGACATACTGGAAATAATTACAAGAATCCATGAAACCCCAGGGATAGAAGAAGTCTCAATGACGACGAATGGAACTCTCCTCGCGGAATACGCTTATAGCTTAAAGAAGGCTGGCTTGGCAAGGGTCAATGTCAGTCTAGATACGTTGATGACGGAGAGATATAAGCAGATTACAAGCGTAGACTCCTTGAGATCCGTCACCTTCGGCATAGCAAAGGCGAAGGAGGCGGGGCTTCACCCAGTAAAGGTGAACATGGTTCTCCTCAAGGGATTAAATGAGCATGAAGTGCCAGAGATGATCGATTTTGCGAGGGAAAATGATGTAATCCTCCAGATTATAGAGCTCGAATCTCCTAATGAAAGCGAATGGTACAGAAGATATCATGCAAGCTTAGATGCTGTTGAGCATCTCTTGGAAAGCATGGCTGAAAGCATCACTATTCGGAAAATGCATCACAGAAAGAAGTATCATCTGCGAGGCGGCGGCGAAGTTGAAGTTGTGAAGCCCATGCATAACACTGAATTTTGTAGACACTGCAACAGGATACGTGTAACCTCAGACGGCAAGCTTAAGCCTTGCCTCTTCAGAAACGACAACCTAGTCGATATACTCGAGCCTATTAGAAGAGGAGAATCAGAGGAGACCCTGAAAAAGATATTTTTAGAAGCCGTTAAGCGTAGAGAGCCATACTTCAAGTAAATGGATAAAATGCGTCTAAAAGGGGACAAGAGAACGAAAGGTTAATCCAGTCTTTGAATCCGCTTCTGCGGTTAAAGATTCATCTTATAGGCCAGACGACTTTTGAAGAGGCTGCAAAGAGATGCTTTTAGGAGTAAATTAATAAGAGGATACGGAATGAGAGAACTGAAAAACAAGGTGATCTCTAATCGGGAGGGCTTCTATGAAGATTTTCATCATGACGGATCTGGAGGGAGCGACCGGTGTCGCCGGAAACTGGTCAGACTTCAATCCCGGAGGAAAAGAGCATAACGCTGCGAGGAGATTCTTAACTGGAGATGTGAATGCTGCTATTGAAGGTGCATTTGAAGCCGGCGCTGAGGAAATCGTCGTCCTAGATGGTCATGGAGCTGCCTTCAGCATAATACTTGAAGAGCTCGACCCTAGAGCTCAACTCATAAGGGGAAGAAGACTCAGCGAGCTTGAAGGGCTTGACGAAACATTCGATTTAATGTTCGCTATCGGTGCGCATGCAATGGCCGGTACGCCGGATGGACTTCTAACCCACACCCTCTCACATGTCGGAATCGACAATATCTGGCTGAATAACCAGCCTGTGGGAGAAATAGGACTCTGGGCAGCCTTAGCTGGACATTACAATGTGCCGCTGGGACTGGTTACCGGAGACCTAGCAGCCGTACGAGAGGCAAAGAATCTTTTAGGCGAGATCTTCACCGTCGCGGTTAAAGAGGCCACAAGCAGATTCGCTGCGAAGTGCCTTCATCCCGACATATCTCATAAACTGATACGAGACGCAGCGAAAAAAACCTTAGAGAATATAGACAAATTTGTCCCCTACAAGCCGAAGGCTCCAATAGAGCTCAAGGTAGAATATCACAACAGCGAGAGGGCTGATAGAATCTCAGAGAAGAAAAACATGATAAGACTAGATGGAAGAACAGTTCTAGCCAGAGGGCATAATATGCTTGAAATCTATTCGCTACTTCTCCATTAAGCGATCTGAACATCATTCTCCAGCGAAGTCCAGCAGTACCCCGCTAGCCGCCTGAGGCTCACAAAGAGAGACTAACTGGGAGAAAACTGCCAAAAATAACAGCCTAATACTCCGTGGAGGGCTCCATCTCCCAAGAAGAGACACTTGACGAATCATCAGAGTAATAAGTAGAGGACTCCTTCCCGATTGACGATCCTGTTGATGACTCCGAAGGGGCTACTGGACTTGTCCCTGAGGACTCCTCCACACCTTCTTCTCCCTGCTCTTCCTTCTCAGGCTCCTCATAGCTAACTGTCGTCTGCTCCTGCTCAACTGCTGGTCTCTCAGTCTCCGCCGTCTCTGCCTCTTCTGTCGCTGTCTCTTCAGGTGTGACTTGTTCTTCAGCCGCAGCCTCCGCCGGAGGTCCCTGCAAAGAGTTTCTTATGTCGTTTAGCTCCCGCTTTGTAGCTTCAAGCCCGAGGAGGATCGCTCTGTTCTCTTTTTCATAGGTCTCATCGCTGACATCCCCAGCGGCATGATGAATCTCTAGGCTTGCCAGAAGCAGTTCAAGCGAGCTTAATTGGCTCTCAAGCTCTTGCGCCCTCGTCATCATTCTTTCCTTGAGCTTCTTTAGATCGCTTTCTAATTCGGATATTGCTTTGGCAAGTTCAGACTTTAGATAGTCGTAGGTTGACTGGGAAATCTTTCTCTCCGCGAAGAGATTGTCAAGGGCTTCTCTCTTCTTCCTCGTTACTTCAAGTTCCTTATTAATCA
>CAZCXS010000090.1:0-4952 GCA_964502685.1 uncultured Candidatus Bathyarchaeia archaeon | reverse complement strand
GACGGCTTCTTCCATTTTTTCCCAAGCCGCCTTCGCGAAGGCAACAGCCTTCTGCGGATACTCCTCGACTTCTATCTCCGCTATAACCGGGAAGGGAGTAGGGATAGCTAGACCCCAGATCATAGCTTCATGATCAGCTAAACCCGGCAGGTAGTCTCTGAGCCTTTCTGATCCGTACTCCGTATATTGGAGAATCGCGTCCTGATCGTTCCCGCTCTTCAGCCTGAAGCATGCCACGGAGTTGCATTGAGAGATTACGCTTTTCAGGACGTAAGCGGGTCTCTGGGTTAGGAGGATCAGGCCCACGTTGTATCCTCCGGCTTGGCTGGCCGTCTCGATCATCGATGCCTTCACTCCGGACTGAGCGCTTGATTCCCTCATCTCTGATCCTCTTTCAGGAGCGAAGTACTGTGCCTCCTCAATCGCGATTATACATGCGAAGTCTCCGTAGTCCTTTCTTTCCATGGCGTAGTTCCTTACGTTATCGAGGATGTACTTGGCGGTTCTCTGCTGAGCCTCGATATCAGCATTCACCGAGAAGTCTATGATCAGCACGAAGTTATTTTTTATCTCAGCTATAACATCTAAGGGCTCAACCCGTTCATCTATAAAGGCGCCCTTATTCTCTAGGAACCACTCTATGCCCGTCAAAGCCTTCTCCTGGCTCTTCCGAGTCTTATAGACCACCCCCTTCTCCAGGATCTCTTCTACCTTGACGCGTATGTTATCCCTGGTAATCTCGACCCCCTCATTCTGAAGAGAACGAACAGCCTCTATGAGGAGGTTCCTCTCTCTTCCTCGGAGCTCAAGCTTATCCGCGATGGTTACGGGATCAGATATGCCGGGGGTGAACTCGGTGTAGGGGAGAACCTTAGCCCCATATCTCCTGAGGCTGTTGTATTCTCCCCTAATGTCGAATATGACGAAGTGCGGCCTAGGCCTCAAGCGTGAAGCCTTGGCAACCATGTTTATTATGAAGCTCGACTTCCCGGATCTGGTCATCCCGGCGACGAACATGTGACCCTTCGCGATCGAGTTCAGATCTATGTAAACAGGTATGTTCGTCCCCCGCGCCTTACCTATCTCGAGGAGGAGAACGTCGCTCTCCCTTATCTCGGGGATGAAGAATCTCCTAAGAGCCTCCTCGCTCGGTTCATAGACGAGATCCCAAGGTGAAGGCGCCACCTCCATCATCCGCCATTTCCCCTTCTCATCGTAGTAGCCCAGGATCTCGGCGAACGCAACCGTATATTCAAGCCTCTTCCCATACTCAGCTCTTCTGCCCTTCTTCCCGGCTAACGGGCCGGTTCTACCCGTGATCATCTCTGGGTTATACGGCTGCATCCGGTAGGTCCGAACGAGAACCCAAGTATCCGGAACAGCGGGGTGCTCTATAAAATAGAAATGGTTAACCCTGACCTGAACATCCTCCATTACGACGAAGATGAGGGAATCATGAGTGCATCCTGAAAGGGCATATCCGATAGGCTTTACCTCAGACTCATTCATCTCCCTCAGCCTCCTCGCTCTTCTCCCAGCAGACTGGAGATGTACTCGCCGTCGGTGAGGACCCAGGGTTCACCGTGCTGGAGGGCTAGAAGATTCAGATCCTGCATTCTCATTTCTCCTTTTCTGACCAAGTCGAGGGACTTAGAGTAAATCATCAGGGTGCGTATATTCGAGATGCTCGTCGTCACCTTGGTGAGACGGTCAGCCTCACCTATCGAGAAGGGGATTCCCTTCTCTTCTTCTGAGGTCGTGAATATCAAAGTGCAGATCTCCTCGAGTCTATCTAGACAATATCGGGGTATCTCCAACCGGAAGGGGGTCGTCAGACCGGTTCTGATGTAAGACGAATAGATGCTTATGAAATCGGATATATCACGGCTCGGTATGCCTAGCTCCTCCGCTTTTTTCTTGTACTTGTTGACTATCGGTCCCTTCATGGGTTCATCCTCAGGTAAGGTGTACTCCCCCAAACGGAGGACGAGGTCCATGAGAGCGGTGTCCCGGAGCTTCGGCACGCGGAATTTCCTGCAGAGATGATTTATCCGCGTTCTCTTAACGAAGCCCACTATGGGTATGTCCCTCTCATAACAGTAATGAAGCAGGCCAACGGAGCTTAATAAGGCCTCCTCAAAGTCATTTACGTAATCCCCAGTCGAGTCCGGAAGAGGGAGAAGCCAGAAATTAAGGAGCAACGAGCCGTCCATCAGCACGATCTTCGGCTCCCACCTTTCCACGGCCTCCTCGGTCACCTCGCACTGTATCTTAAAGGCAAGCAGGGACTCCCGCTGCTCGGTTCTAAACTCGTCCGCCCAAAGATCGGGCTTGCCCGCCTTGAAGACCGGCTCATCTAGGATTCTCCATCCCTCAGCAACCAGGGCGGTTGATGCGTAGAGGGGTATAAACGCCGATCTTAGGTCAACGCCGTTGTTTCCAGCATCTGAGGCTACTACCTGAAGTTTAGCCGCTTCCTCACTACGCGTTAATCTTCTAACCTCTATCTCCCCACGTATCCTCTCCACGAGCTTCCTACGTCTCTGATTATACTCCTTCAGCCGCTGAACAATTATGTCTGTTCCTTCATCGATGAGCATCCTGTAAAGATCAGCGTGAAGAGTCTCAGGCTCAGGACCCGAGAATAGGGAAAAATAGGTTTCTCGGAAAACCCGAGGGATCACCTCAGGCTTCTTTCTTCTTTCTTTATTCAAGCCCTCTTTCCCTCATATTAGCAAAAACGTCGTGGACATCTTTAAATGTATACGCAATCATTGAAAAGTATGCTGCTTATCTGAAAGAAAGGGGATATCTAGGTCCATAAGAGAAGCAGCATAACCGGTTCTCTTCACATCGCGTGGCTGCGTCTGGATATTAACAATGATTAATGCCTCTGCATCCGGCCCATTGCAAGTTTGAAAGAGGAGAATACTCTCGCGGTCTCTTTTCCTTCCCCTTCATTTTCATCCCATTTGGAAGATGAGATCCAGCGCTGCCTTACTGTCCATAGCCGCCTTCAACGGATGGCCGGGATACGGAGAGACCTCGACGTTTAGGAAGCCGTTATAGCCGACTTCTCGGAGGGCCTTCATAACTTCCGGCCAGGGAACATCTCCCTCCAGTAGCTGCCTAAACTGTAGGGATGATCTCAGGAAATCTTTGACGTGGACGCAGACGATGAGATCTGAGAGATGACGGATCCACTGTTGAGGAAAGCCGAGGAAATGGATGTTCCCAACGTCGAAGTACGCCTTCACCTTCGGGTGATTTATCTCCTCTATGAATTTTCGGAACTCAAGCGGACTATACAAGAATCGATTCCAAACATTCTCTATCCCGAGCGTCACGTCGTACTCCTCAGCTGCGGAAACAGCCTTCAAGATGCTCTCCTTTGAGAGACTCCACATCTTCTGATATGAGACTTCGGGGACTGCGACGGCGGGGACGACGAGGAGGACTTTCGATCCTATATCTGAGGCGAACTCGCATCCCCTCTTTATGATCTCAACACCCATCTTCCTTGTCTCTTCTTCGGGACTGGCGAGATTGAACTTCCAGAACAGACCTGTACAAAGGCTTGGCAGCTCCAACCCAAGCGAGGCTGCTTTCTCAGCTATAGCTTTTCTCTCCTTCTTGGAGGATTTCAAGGATTCTTCATTCAGGTTCAGCTCGACCCCTTCGAATCCTATCTTGGCTGAAGCATCTAGGATCTCATCTACCGTAAATCTGGATGGATAAATCCAGGCGTTCACACCTTTTTTCATAATGTTAACCCTCCCTATGTTAATGGTAGGGTTACCGGCTTTCCTGTCTCCATAGATTTTCTCGCCGCCAATGTGAACTCTAATGTTTTTGCTCCTTCCCTTATCGGGGTTTTTGTCTCGCTGTCATTGAGAACCGCCCGGATCAGATCCTTCGACTCTAAAAGAAATACGTCTCTTTGTTCTGATTCCCTTACGGCCCTATTTTTCTCCGTTGAGTAAAGATTTAATGTATCCCTGTCCTCGGCGTACATCGTGTAATTCTCAGCGGCCAGTAACCATCTGAACCACCATTGAGAGGCGGCTCCCCACGTCGTTGCCGAGATTGACCCTATGGCTCCCGATTCGAATCGAAACGTTGTGCTGCTGACGTCTTCAACCGTGATTCCGGGAACATCCGTCCAAAATCTCCTATCCATCTGACCGTATACTTCCTTGACTTCTCCGCATAGATAACGAAACGTGTCGTAAAGATGTGTTGATTGCTCCACAATTTGACCTCCACTTTTGCTTTTGTTTCTCCACCACTCGCCGCCGAGGAAGTGACACCAGTACCAGCCGACGGCTAAGCCGATCTTTCCAGCATCACTTCTTTCTATGAGACGTTTCGCTTTATCGACGGCATAGCTAAATCTCATGCAGTATCCTACTTGGCTCTTAACGTTGTTCTTCTCGACGGCTCTCACCATTCTCCACGCAAGGTCCATGTCTAATGCTATGGGCTTTTCGATGAATACGTGGATTCCCTTCTCAGCTGAAACCATAACCTCATCGGAATGCGCAAAGGGCGGTAGGCAGATGTAAACGATGTCCAGCGGTTCCTTATCAACCATCTCACGCCAGCTGGTATAAGCTCTGCCGCCGTATCTCTTTGAAAAAGCCTCCGCCTTCTCTTTTATTATATCTGCGAACGCTATCATCTCCACCTCTTCGAGAGCCTTGAGCCTTTCAGCATGGGTACCCGCGATTCCGCCGCAACCTATTATACCTATTTTTAGCCTACTCATCTGAAACCCCAACAACTTAAGGTTGGAATGAGATAAGCAAATAGAATCTTTTTAAGACTTTCTGAATTACACATACAGCTTTCCCCCATCAAAAATTTTGGAAACAATTCTCAGTAAGCAATCTGCATGAAAGCAAAGCCTTTTATTTAAATAAGCCAAATGGTCTAAATCCAGAGGGTGGAGT
>CAZCXS010000089.1:0-4987 GCA_964502685.1 uncultured Candidatus Bathyarchaeia archaeon | reverse complement strand
AAAGATATGGAAGCAAGATATGTATCCTCGGCAATGTTGATTGTAGAAGAGTTCTCCCATTCGGCACGGAGGAGGACGTCAGACGCGACGTGAGAAGATGCATAGACGCGGCGGCTCACGGGGGAGGATACATACTAGCGTCCAGCAATTCTCTTCATGCAAACTGCAAGGTAGAAAATATTTACACGATGATTGACGAAGCCCGCAAGTACGGAAGATACCCGCTTCCGAGGATGTCTGCTTAGATCACGTGGAAAACCAGCAGAAAACTGCAGGAAACAGGAATCATATTTTACTGTTTTCCCAGAATTCTCTAGGTGTCACCTCAGCCTTGGCGGCTGTCCGATTATTGTATGGGCAGACCTTGATGCATGTTGAGCAGTCTATTCCGTTTTCACACCAGAAGAGATAGCAGAGGTCTACATTCACGTACCATTTTAGAACGCCTGGATTATTAGAGCGGCATGCAACCTCAAAGCTAGGTTCATCATCCATCGAGATCGCCCCAGCCTCACAATACTTCGCACAGAGCTTACATCTCTTACAGAACTCCTTCACTCCGAACTCTATCGGCTGATCAGGCTCAAGCGGAAGGTCAGTGAAGATCTTGCAGAGCCTCACTCTAGGGCCATATTGAGGGGTTATTAGCAATCCGTTTCGCCCAAGCTCCCCTAATCCAGCGTCGATCGCCAAGGGGATGCTGAGAGCGGTATCGTTCCCGCATTGGATCGCATCGTATCCTAGATTACGGATGAATTCACCCATACATGCGAGAACAAATGCCATTCTCGAGTAGCCCACTCCCGTAGCAGCAGCGGCAGGGACATCCGGAGAAGTCGCTATTCCATCAGGATCCATCTCTATAGCCATGACGATGACATTCTCGAACTTTTCAGGGACATCGGCCTCCGCGTAGAGCCAGTCCCTATTGAGTTTGCAGATACCCGTTAGGGACGCGCCGAAAAGCTTTGCGGCTCGCTTCACATACATGCTCATTCTTTTTGGGTCTTCAACGATAAGCTTGTCTTCACTCAAATCCACCCCGAAGGTATCAACTGGGACTCGATACGGCTTGATCCTCCTCCTTGCCATGCCTCCTCTGAATGCATCATGCACGATCCACGAAGCATAGGCAAGCGCAAAATCTATTCTTGAGCGGCCGAGCCTCCCCTTTTTGATTATTCCCGGCACTTTTTCGTCGTATCTCCGCTTGTATCCTCTCCAAGATGGATCCCACATGACCCTCCTAAAGATCGTGTCTTTACTATGGAATCTTCGAAGTTTAGAATGATCCACAATGTATGGCGGTCTTTCAAGCCTCCTAACTTTTATATCTGGACGCATATCCTTCCGGTTTGAATTCATGATTCTACCTTCCTTCGAGACTTGGACTTATGAACAAGAATTCGGATTTTTCTAATAAGCTTGAGGCATCGTCACGCTTGTTTAGGAAAGACCAGAAACTAAGTTTCAAAAAGGGGAAGTGGTCGGATTAAATGAGGATTTCTCTGCTCTAAACTATCCGGAGGTCATTGAGATTATCTTTGCAGCATTCTCATAGAAGATTGCTGTAATGTCCTTCTCTGTTAATCCTAGCTGAGGAAGAACAGTTTGCCAAAAGTGGATGTATCTCTTCATGTTTCCGGGAGTCGAATCGCTTCCAAAAAGTATCTTTGAGGGCTTAATATCATAATTGAGCCTTCTCCATAAAGTCTGCGCAATATAGAATGTATGTCCCCCCGATATATCGAAGTAAACGTTTGGATTATGGTATGAAACAACCGCCGCCTCCTCGCACCAAGGATGCCCCAAATGTGCTCCTATCAAAATGAGACCCTTAAATCTCCTCGCTATGGTCTCAAGATAGATGGGACGCATATTACTCGAGGTTATGCCGGCCTCAGAAGGCTTAGTCCCTCTCGCCACGATGCCTGTATGAAAGAGTATAGGCATCTTCTCCTTCTCAATCTTTTCATAAAGAGGGAAATATCCCTCCCAATCATATGGTCTAAGCGGAGCTATCAGCTTGATCCCTGAAAAACCATCTGAATTGAGCTTGTCGATGATCTCTGCCTTATCCCTGTCCAAGTCGAGATAAGCGAAGCCTTTAAGTAAATCTGGGTATTCATGAATCGCCTTTTTAACAGCTGCATTATCAAGCCCGGCTCTCGGCAAAGCGCAGAGGAAGCACTGCTTTATGTCATTTTTTTCGCAGGTCTCAACTAGGGACTTAAGTCCATCTCGCAGGGGGAAATGTATATGAGCGTCTATTATCTTCAACGTGAATCACCACGATAATTTACGTGTTTCGGGTATTATCTTTTTTCAAGTAAGACGACATCGCAATCTCAAAAGATGGACAATCAGAATCTTATAGCATCTGAGATAGAAAAAGGCGGAAAACTGTGATGTCGCTGAGAGATAACCTTGAGATTTTTTCCAGCCTGATTTAATGGTTTTCGAACCGGATTGTTAGTGAAAAATAATTTATACATTAAGCCAAGCTTCTCTTGTGTGATTAACTATGGTTAGAATGAGATTTGCTGTTATTCTTCCGGGCGATATCTATGCCCCGAGGAACCTAATACTCATGAAGCAGTTGGGCTGTAGCGACGTTATAGGTCGCGGTCCCCGCCTTCCCCCCGAATCTGAGGTTTGGGAGTATGGAGACATCGTTCAGATGAAGAGGCACGTTGAAAAACATGGGTTGAGACTAGAAGTTCTTGAGGATGGTCCTCGAATAGAGAAGATCATCTATAATTTGCCCGGCCGAGAACAGCAGCTGGAAGACTTCTGCAAGTCGCTGGAGAATCTCGGTAAAGCTGGCATAAAGGTCATAAAACCTCAGCATATGCCTCCGGTTCCTAATATGATATGGAGAACCGAGATAGACAAGCCGACAAGAGGCGGAGCTACCTCAACAGCCTTTGATTATGACCTTGTGAAGGACTTTCCTCCTACCGTTAAGTACGGTGCATACAAGGAAGAAGAGATATGGAAGAATCTTGAGTACTTCTTGAAGGGTGTGGTGCCGACAGCTGAAGAGTCAGGGGTCGTCATAACCTTCCATCCGGATGACCCTCCCATCTCTCCGATACAGGGCTTCCCAAGGATCTTGAGAAGCATCGAAGCTTTCGACAAGCTGCTTGAGATAGTGCCAAGCGAAAACGTCGGCGTCTGCTTCTGCCAAGGATGCTTCGCTGAGATGGGCGTCGATGTTCCCGCGGCGATTCGTCACTTTGGCAAGAAAAAGAAGATCTTCTTCGCTCACTTCAGGAATGTTGTTGGATCGGTTCATGAACCCGGAGGATTCCAAGAGGTATTCCATGATGACCCTTCAGGAAGGGTTGACATGTTTGAGGCGATGAAGGCATACTATGAAGTGAGATTCGAGGGGCCTATGAGGCCTGACCACGCGCCTAAATTGATAATCGATGAGATTTACGGGGGGCAGCCTGGATACTATATGCTTGGCAAGGTGTTTGGATTAGGATACATGAAGGGACTTGCAGAAAGTATTGAGAAGATGGGTTACTGACCAAAAGATCAAAAAATCGTCATCCTCCCTATATTTTCAAGATTTTCTAAAGATATCGCCTTTTTTATATGTCTGAAGATTACTTTTGTATGTAGAATTTGGAGGAAAGATTTGAATCCGGTTTAATGCTTATGGTAAGATCTTAAATTATTGAGAGATGAAAAAATTGGGTGTCGATGAAAAACTTTCAAGTCTTAAGAGTTATTCCGAGGAGCTGGGTCTAGATCTAACGAAGCCGGATGATCGATTCAAATGGTTCCTCGCTTCTATACTCTTCGCTAAGAGAATATCAGCTGAGATCGCGAAGAAGACGTTCCGCCGGTTCGAGAGCGAGGGGCTCACATCTCCCGAGAGAATACTCGAAGCTGGATGGAATAGGCTAGTTGAGATTCTGGATTCCGGCGGGTATGTGAGATACGACTTCTCCACAGCTTCAAATCTCCTAGCAATCATGAAAAAGCTTAAAGAAGAGTATGGAGATCTGGAAAAGCTTCACCGAGAATCCAGCAGCCCAGCCGACTTGGAGAAACGTCTAATGAGATTCAAAGGAATAGGCCCGGTAGGCGTCAATATCTTCCTAAGAGAACTAAGGGGGATATGGGAAAAGGCTAGACCGAAACCATCTAAGATCGCCGTCGAAGCAGCAAGGCGCATAGGACTGAAAAGCATAGAGCCCTACGAGTCCGCTCTTGTACGGTTAAACTTGGAGTACTGCAAGAAACACAGATGCTCCGAATGCCCTGTCAAAGAGTTTTGCGGTCATTCAAGCATCTCGAACTGATTCCTGATGGGATATTTGCGGTCTAAATTAGCAGGGTAAGCCCGGAAAATCTAACTTTCCTTGGCTATCTCTTTCCTATGATTTTCCATGATAGTTTTGATCTGAGCATAGGCAGTTAATGCTTCTCTTTTCCCTGCTTGTTTTATAGCTTTTCTCAGGCTTTCGGAATCAGCGTAAGGTAATCCTTCTATCCACTCGATCTTTAAGTCATCGTGGGAGACGACGGGGATCATATATTTTTCGAAGATTTCTAAGGCGTTGTGAGACATCTGCCCTTGAATGACGACTATTTTAACTCCTCTCTTCACCAGCTCCTCAGCTGTCGCTGGTCCTCCTCCGCTGGGATCAAGAAGCAAAACGGAGTCTCCGGCTCTGATTCCGTAAAGTCGAAAGGCTTTCTGTAATCCTTTATCCGTGAAGGCCTCTATAGGCTTCAATAATGTGAGACGCCCTTGGCTTTCAAGGCTTCTTAGCCTCTGCATATCGTTGAAGCGACGCTTATAATCTTCAAGCTTCGCCGAGTACTCTCTGACTCTCGCTTTGGCCTTTTTCAGCTCATCCATGAGGAGGCTGTATTCCCTTTCCCGTCTCACCTTAGCAGACTGCTCGCTTTGGATCTTTTTAATGGTCTCCTTAAGCGTGAGTATCTCAGCTTCCAGTGATTTTAT
>CAZCXS010000088.1:0-4995 GCA_964502685.1 uncultured Candidatus Bathyarchaeia archaeon | reverse complement strand
CTGCAACCCTTAAAGAAGTCAAGATAGGTGTGTATGGGCCTGGAAAGGCTCCTATCGCGAATGCAAACGTGATTCTCTATGACCATCTATCAGGCGAATGGGTTGAAAACGCCAAGACCAACGAAAGCGGCCTCGCCGTCATGAACGTCTCTACAGCCATAGCATTCGACGTATTAATCTACAAGACTGGCTACGGAAGAATCGAGGATGGAAAAGCAATAGGCTTCTACTTTGACAGCAACTCCAGCTTCGGGTACTCATCTCCATGCAGCGTCAACTTCACACTTCAAAGCGGCATAGACTCAGGGAGCCTAAGCGGGGTCGTCTCAGATGCCGTTAACGGCTCCGCGGTGGAGGGCGCCACGGTCAGCGTGTCAGCCTATATTCAAGGCAAAACCTACGTGGTTCAATCGACGAACACCTCGAGTAACGGCGGCTACAGCGTAGATTTGAACGTTGGGACCTGGAAGGTCTGGATTGACAAGAAGGCCAACGGAGAAACGGTCTATCTGGGAACATGGTCCAACGTAGAGATGACGGCGGGTGCTTCTGTAACTTTAAATATGCCGCTGTGGCCTAGGGCGACGTTGAGAATACAGAGCTTGACCACAGCAGACAGCGAAGATATAAAGGAAGTCGTAGTGACGCTGATTAATGATACTTACGGCGGAATGATCTGGCAAGCGAATTTCTTAACAGTTGACCTTCCAAAGGACCTAGAAGTTCCAGCAGTCAACTCATTCGCAGTGTTCATAGCAAAAGTCTCCGAGGGCGTTTACCTAGGCAGCACTAAAGTCTCCCTCAAAAGCGGCAGCAGCACATCGGTTAGTCCCCTATTACACCCACCGGAGTATGTTATCTGGTGCTTCCCAAGCGACTGGGAGAATCATAGGCTCTTAGGCAACTTAACCCTAGAGATATTCGTAGTTACACCTGAAACTGCAAATCCACCGGACGGAGGCGGACCGCCCCAGTTCGTAGACCCTGACGGAAGCATCTCTCAATACGTCATGCTGGATCTGGGCGGCGGAATCCCGACGACGTGGCGCAGCAAGGTTACGCCGACAAAAACCGAAACTGGCAGCTACTTCGGATTCTTCGATTTAGACAAGCTAGGCGCGCCTCAGGGATACTACATCGCCGTCACATTGATTAGGAACTCGACCGGGCATGCGGTTGCAGCTGATCTCATATTCTTCAACAGATTCCAGTATCAGATTCAACCATTACGGAGCAAGGGCGTCTATGACGTCGGAGAGGACGTCGAGGTCAAGTTCAAGGTCTATGGCTCCTCTGGATACGTTAGTAATGTCGAAGTCTCCTACAAGCTCTTCGACGACCAATGGAACTTCATAAAGGGCGGATACGCCACGGTTGATTCAACCACGAAAGTTTGGAACATAACGCTTCCAAGCAGCATCTTCAGCCCAGAAAAGTATCACTTGTCAGTCAAGATAAGCGGAGGAAAGGAATATACCTTCGACTTTAGAGTCCAAGACTATACCCCGGTAACATTCAGCGGTCAGATACTGCCCAACGCATCAATCGACCTGTTCTCTCAAGAACACGGAACATTCATCGTAACGGCGGATAACTCAGGTTCATTCAGCATCAAAATATTCCCAGGAGAATACGAGGCTTGGTTCCACTACGACAATAAAGATACGCCGGGATGGGATGCGCGAGACACAGGAATGAGACTGACCCTAACCAGCGACGTTACAGACTTCCCAACAGGGTTCTGGGAGTACATAGACCGGCCGATGGAGCCCACCTTTGAAGTCAGAGGTGTGGCGTTCAACGACACAAACAGGAATGGCGTATGGGATTCCGGCGAAGACAGATTGGCCCTAGTAAACGTCAGAGGGATAAACATTACAGGATGGGAGGAATGGGTCCCACCAACATTTCCAGACGGCATGTATAGGCTCTTCTTGAAGCCAGATGTGATCTACAAGCTACGCGCAACCAAGTCGATTTACATACAGAATGAAACCGCAACCCCGGATGTTGGCAGAGGCACATCCCAAGGCGACCTGCTGATAGTGAACATACCCATGGTCAAGATGGCTCCAGGACATATCACAGGATACGTTAAGCTGCATAACGGCACCCCGCTGGAAAACGTAGGCCTCCACTTCATGGATGAGTACTGGACATGGATAGGCAGCACATTCACGAATTCGACGGGAGGCTACCTCTTCACTGCGCCAGCAAACAAGATGATGAACATATGGGTTGACCCGATGAGACCCGGGGTTCAGGGCAAGGACATCCGAGAGATCACAGTTGGCGAAGGAGAGACTCTGATCCTCAACGTTACATTGTACCCATCAGCGAGGATTAAGGGGACAATCCAGCTGAACGGTGCTGACACGTGGGCCCAGATCCTCCCACTAGATAAGGACTGGAATAGAGTCTGGTGGGACTGGGGCGAAACGGGCTACTTCGAGGCGGAGATCCCATTATCCGTTAGGAGACTGATGATCTGGACCTGGGAGGGAGGCTTCCTAATCAAAGACGTGACGCCTACGACTGAAAAGACAATCGACCTAGGAATCCTAGCTTTGAATCCCACCGCTTCGGACTTGATGGTTGACGCCCATCCGAAAGACTGGGAATGGGAATGGTCTGTAGGTCAATACGTGAACTTCACAGTTGAGCTCAGAGACGCATCTATGGACTGGGAGCCGATATCAGGCGCAAACGTGACATACTGGGCATGGTACTGGGATACAGGCGAGATAGTCGGACATGGAACAGTCAAAGAGTGCGATCCGGTAGGATCTCCAGGCATCTACGAAGGATCATTCCTAGCTGAAAAATCAGGTCACTACAGGATATTCGTCCTAGCGAACGTCTCAGCAAGCCCGCCGAAAATAAACTTCAATGATTTCTGGGTATCCGCGACGGACAAGAAGATGTACTTGATCGAAACTAGAGGTGAATACTCGCTCTCCGACGTACAGAGCGGAAATGCAGAGATCCTCGTTAAGCTCCTAAACGCATCTGACGGCAGCCCAATATCAGGATTCGACGTATGGTACGAGATCAGAGGCTTCATAAACGTAACGACCTGGGAGATGGAGACCGTAGTCACAAGGACATCCGCTGCTGACATGGGAGAAGGGGTCTACAAGGTTACGTTGCCGACGTTCCTCGGAGAAGGAGAATACTGGATGGAGATCGTGGCAGGCGACTGGGAAGCCAGCGAACATGTAGGCTTCTTCGTGTCAAAAGAGCCCTTATCAACCGTTAATATATATGGCTACGTCACTAGAAGCCCAACACCCGTTAAAGGAGCAATAATAGAGACATGGATGGAGGGGATGCCTTATCTCTATGTGACAACGACCAACGCAAGCGGATACTATAGTCTCCCAGTGCCACAGAAAAACGCGTATCACATGCACATATACTACGATGACGCTACGACGACCGGGATCGATTACACCACCATGCCCGAATGGGAGAGAATCGAAGTAAAAGTGCTGGATGTATACCACAACGCCTCCCTAGCGAAGGTCGAAGAAGTCTCATTAACAATACTCGACGAAACGGGTAACCCCGTTGACGCGGAGATCCTCGTCTGGGACGTCTCAGAGACACCGTACACAATGATGCTCTGGACGGGCACATGGAGAGGGCCAGGATTATTCAAGGAGAAGATCGCTGAAGGCAAATACATATTCGAGATACGGTACGGATGGGACTGGCCTCGACCGACATTCTGGACGGATCCAAAGACCGTGACTGCTGGTCCTCCGCCTGAAAGCTACGACGTCACCATGCCTAAATATGATCTCGTAACTGAGGTCTGGGCGGATACTGGAGGAGTCTGGAGAGCTAAGCCTGGCGCCAACTTAACTATCAGAATCCACGAGTACGATCTGAAGAGCCGTTTAGAGAGTCTAGACGCATCGTATCTGCTTAACAGCTGCGAGAAGAGATTCGAGGTCTTCAACTGGGTTCCCGGAAAGATGGGCAGGGGCTTCGCCTACAATGCTACGTGGCTTCTAAAAGAGAAGGACGGAGAGAAATATCTGGAGACAAACTTCACCATACCAGCATACATAATCGGCGGGGACGTAGAGATTCAGATGGCATTCTACAATTATTCTAAAGCGGCTCCGCTTAGAGTCTTCGTACTAGCAACGGCTCATCTGATCATAACTCCGCTGGATCTAGGCCTAACAGTAGTTCCATTCTCAGCCTCGGTCGGCGATAAAGTCATAGCTGTAGCTGTCGTTATGAGCAGCGGCACACCTGCAACGGGGGTTGAAGTAGCATTTGAAATCTATGATGGGACATGGAACCTGGTTGATACCTTAGAAGGCGAGGAGATTGCTCCCGGCGTGTACTCTGCGACTCTCACCGTGCCCGAAGGCTATCAAGAGGGGTGGTGGACTGTTAAAGCGATCGCTACTGTAGCTGGCAAGGAAGCAACAGCATACGAAGGCTTCGAAGTATCTCCCGGCTAACTTCCCACCCTCTTTTTCTGGTTTCAACCCATAGTCGGTGAAGGCTCATGCAGCAGGTGGTTGTGCTTAAAGATGTCATTTCCAAGATAATTTTTAGGAGCCTCGCGAAAGTCAACCTTTCAGTCACTCACGCCTGTAATTATAGATGCAAGACGTGCAACATCTGGAGAAGATACTTGGAGAATCCGGAACTGAGAAGTCAGGAACTGACACTAAGCGAGTATACAAAGCTCTTCAGATCCAATAGGGAAATAATCTGGCTGAGCATCACAGGGGGAGAACCCTTCCTCAGACATGACTTAGCGGAGATCGTGATCTCAGCTCTCGAAAATGTAGATAAACTGAGAGTCATCAATATTGCAACGAACGGATCGATGCCGAGACGCATCGAGAAGAGCCTCTCAGAGATTCTTGACTCAGCGAGGAGACCGATCTACATTTCGGTTGAGGTTAGCTTAGATGGCAAGGAACCCGTTCACAACAAGATACGTGGAGTTAAAGATGCATACCAGAA
>CAZCXS010000087.1:0-5048 GCA_964502685.1 uncultured Candidatus Bathyarchaeia archaeon | reverse complement strand
AACATGATAAGGCGCATTATACAGCAGTTTTCTCTGCTTGCTCGGATCTTTCGTCTTTATCCTCATAAAATCTCACCTGAAGACCTAAACGATTATGCTTGACGCGCTTGCTATTCTCGGCCACCTCTCCGCGGCCTCTCGGGCTACGGCTCCCCGAATCTCTGAGCCGCGCATCTCCCCCTCAGGGGTTATTATCACCGCAGCGTTATCCTCGAATTGAACCCAGTTCCCCTCCGGCCGCCTGAAGGGCTTCCTCTGTCTTACTATCACTGCTTGGAATAGCTTCTTCCTCATGTCGGGGCTTCCCCTCCTCACAGAGACGACTACCCTGTCTCCCACAGCGGCGGAGGGTACCCGTCTCAGCCTCCCCTTGTATCCGATGACCTGGATCAGCCTTAGGAGTTTTGCTCCGGAGTTATCTGCGCATGTTATTAGGGAGCCTACTGGGAGGCCTCTTGAAATCTTTATTCTGTGCCCGGCTGCTCCTCTGGCCAGGAAGGCTCTTGTTCTTGCTCTTGATGACATCTCTACTTAGCCTCCATCTTTTGGACGACGACGAATGAGACTGTCTTGCTGAGCGGTCTACACTCAGCAATCTTAACCTTATCATTCTCATGGGCATCTATGCATGGCGGGTTATGCGCAGGTATGTGGCTGTGCCTCCTTTCGTATCGCTTATATTTAGGGATGTACCGCATAAAGTCTCTTCGAACTATCACGGTTTTTTCCATCTTGTCGCTTACGACTACCCCTTCGAGGATTCTTCCTCTAATCTTCAGGGATCCATGGAATGGACAGTTCGGATCGTCACATTGCCTCTCAGGCTTGGGGAAGAGAGCCATTACCAACGCCTCCTTATGGATTTTTTGATCCTATCCTCCGGGCGGCCGACTAAGAGTTTGCCTTCGATCTCCACGATCGTCCCATCGGGATACGTGAAGTGGAAGACAGATGTCTCCTTTATCACACGTTTCTCTATTCCATTCCGCATTAATACAAAGGTGTTTCGAGTCTCATCGATGACTCTGCCTTCGATCCCCTCACAGCTCGGATTAGCGGACTTTACAACCTTAGCTTTAAGCCCAATGAATTCATGCTGAATTATTTCGGGTGTAACTCTCATCTTCTCTCCCTCCGCTCCTCATTCATCACTGTTAAGATGCGAGCAATTGTCCTTCTGATTTCGCGAATCCTAGATGGGTTATCCGGGGCTCCGCCGGCCTCCGCCATCGTCCTCATCCTCATCAGCTCAGCACGGAGCTCAATTAATCTTTTTTCCCTTTCCTCATTAGACATCTTCCGAATCTCACTGACCCTCAGAATCGGCATCTACCCTCCCCTCTTCTTCACCTTCCCCGCCGGCTTGAACGCTTCCCTCCTCATCAGGGGTCTCCTCCGCGACGCCGGGCTCGGGGCTGGGAACACCCTCCTCAGCCGGCTCTTCAAGTTCCTCCTCGATTTCCTCCTCGAGGAACTCTATCTGATCGGGGAGCTTAACATTCGGAGGCATGATGGAGACCTTGACTCCGAATATCCCCGGCTTAAGCTGGACGTGTGTGACAGCTGTCCTCACGTACTTTATCGCTGGGTCTCCGCTTTTAGGCAGGTATCCATCTCTGAACTTTTCGCTTCTAGCGCGTTCGGTTCTCAGCTTCCCGCTTATGATGATCTCGGCGCCCATCGCCCCGGCCTCCATGATGCGGCTTAGAGCCCAGAATCCCGCCCTGCGGAAGTGTACGCCTCTCCGCAATGCAGAAGCGATACGTGAGGCCATGACGCGGGCGTTGAGCTCTGGAACCTCGATCTCGGCGACTGAGATCTGAGGATTCGGCAGATCGAATTTTTCTTCCAGGATCCTCGCGAGATTCTTTATTGTGGTTCCTCCTCGCCCTATGATTATGCCTGGCCTCATGGCGTAGATGACTATGTTTGTTCCAAGCGGGGTTCTTGTTATGTCGACTCCGCCGTACCCCGCCCTCTCAAACTCTTTCCATAGAAACTCGTCTACTCCCGTTTTCTTTATTGAATCCTCTACGAAATGCTTGGTGGAAGACAACTCAGCCTATCCCCCCGCTTGTCCTAGAACTATTTCGACGTGGCATAGGGTCTCGAAACGCGGAGTCGCCCTTCCCATCGCTCTGGGGATGTATCTTTTGATCTTCATCCCCGGATAAGCCGCGGCATGTATCACCCTTAAGTTTTCAGTGTCAAGACCCTTAAAGTTTGCATTTGCCTCTGCGCTTTCGAGGACTGTGAGGATCTTCTCGGCTGCCTTAACTGGGTATCTTCCAGCCGCAGCCTTCTGTAAGCCCCTTCTATGGGGAAGTTTCTTTTTGAATCTTTTAAATGGGACTGCTTTCTTTTTCCTTATAACTTGCTCTAAAAATTCCCTTGCCTCGTCAAGCTTCATTCCCTTTATAGCTGCACATACTTCTCTTGCGTGTTTAGGGGATATTCTAAGCTCTCTTCCACTCGCCTTCGCCGTCAAGTCCGGATCCAGACCGACTATTGAATATCCCCATTTTGGCAATTGAAGGTCACCAACTGCCATTCAACAGATACACGGTTATTTATAAGGATTTAGCTTTCCCAAAAATCTTCCCTTTTTTCCGCGGAACAGCGATTTATTCGTTTCTTCCAGTTTCCTAAATGAGCGGATGGATTTGTTCGAGAATAAGCCACCTAGGGTCTGATTTTCAGACTCCGGCTTGATAAAAAAGCGATGCGGAGCTGAATGTGCTAGCTTAACGGGTACCTCATTCCCGGGATTCTTCTAAGGGCCGCCAGGATCGGCGCGCCTATGATGAGCATGACTATGACTACGAGTATGTCTTCTATGTAAGAATCGGCGGCGCCCATGATGAATGCTACGCGAACAACCTCAGCCGGCCAGCCTAAGACGATATAGAGCCCCGCGGGAATGAGCAGGAAGACCCTCGTCAGAGAATCCGTTACTGTCCCGATGAATGCGGCCAGCGAGATGATGAAAGGCAGCCGCCTTGCATCCTCATTGAAGAGATTCTTACAGATCTCGGTCACGGGGTATATCAGAACGAACGCCGCTAAGATGTCAAGAATCGTCCATGGGGGGAGCTGCCTGCCAAGGGGATGCGCAAAGTATGCTCCTAACATGAATGCATAAAGCAGGATCAGGGGCTTCCATCTGTTCTTGGCTATTAGGCCGCATGCGAGGACGCCGAGGGGCTCGGCGACTACGCCGAACATCCAGAGATCAGTGGGCTTTATAGCTCTGGCGACCAGGCTTCCCAGAAGGGCGGCTAGGAAGCCGGCCCATGGTCCTAAAATCAGCCCTTCAAGGGGCTCCAGGTATATGCTCCAGCTTCGCCAGAGACCCACGGAAGTTAAGTATAGGACTGCGTGCAGGGCGGCGAAGACCCCGATGAGCGATATTGTTCTTGACGATTCTTTCAATTCGCTTCAATCCCGGCGTTTGAGGAATACTAAAACATCCTAGTTTTTATAAAGTTTGACTTCTGAAGCGGCTTGTCAGCGGAGCCTTCGTCTGCCGTAAAATGATTTCTTTTCGGCTTAAACGAGATTTCTCCATCTCCGAGGGGAACTTTGAGATCCGGAAATCCAATGTGATATATCCATCTAAAGCCGTCACAGTAATGGGATGAGCGGATAAACGGGAATCAAGGAAAAAGTAAAATTAGCTGAATTTAAAAGAACCTAGAGGATGGTGATTGATGTGGAATTTTCGCAGTTCGCGGATTTACCGGTAGTTGACTGCCACGTTCACTTCGGGGAATTCGGCGCTGGCAAGGCTCAGCTGACGGCTGAGAGCATTCGGCGACTGGGAGGATTCATGATCGACGTTATGAAGAGGGGTAGGCTAAGCCAGATTTACGTCACGGGTAGAGACGCTGGGCTCTATCTCAAAGCCAGATACCCAGGACTCTTTTATGCAGGCGGATTTGTACCCTGGTCTGGAGAGACAGAATCGTTGAAGGTAACCGATTGGGATAGCTATGTAAGCTCTCTGATTCAGCTGGGATTTGACGGGATAGGCGAGATGGGAAATAAGCCCGCTCTTAGAAGTAAACATAAGCCCCTCGACGGAGATTATTACAAAGGCTTCTGGGAGGCCTGTGAGGAGCTGGGGGTTCCCGTTCTCTGCCACGTTGCTGATCCAGAGGAGTTCTGGGATGAGAATCTGGCTCCTGAATGGGCGAAGAGCCGTGGCTGGGTATACTATCTCGATGATTACCCCACGAAGGAGGAGCTCTATGCGGAGATGGAGAATGTTCTCGATGCCCATCCAAACCTCAAGGTGGTTCTATGCCACTTTTACTTCATCTCCGCTGATATTGAGAGGGCTGAGCGATTCATGAACCGCTATGGGAATGCTAATCTCGATCTGACCTTAGGGATCGAGCTTATGTACAACATCTCTCGGAGAAGAGACGAGTGGAGAGAGTTCTTCATCAAATTTCAGGATCGAATATTCTTCGGGACTGACATTGCGACGTGGCAAACCATCCAGGAAGCCCTCGACAGAATATGGCTCATTAGAAACTTCCTCGAGTCAGATGAAGAGTTCTTCACGCCGCAGACCGCTGACATGCTCCTGACCAGGTATGAGGAGCCCTTCATCGGACTGAAGCTTCCCGAGGGGGCTTTAAGAAGAATCTACTACGAGAACTTCAAGAGACTCTGGGGGGACAAGCCGAGACCGCTGAACATCGATGCCGTCATAGATGCTCTGAAAGAGAAGGGAGAGAAGGAAATCGTAGAAGCCCTGAAAAGCACCACGTAAACCTCTAGCCGCCGCAAAGCACAATCTGCGAAAAACCGGGCGGAACACAATCTCAACGGATACCCCCTTTGAATTAACAGCACCACAAGACCCTCGGATGAAAACAACATAAGAAAACAAAAGAACTAATAGAGCTATTCATGGAATATGTAACAGAGGCAACATCAGACTCTGGAAAAGCCTAATAAGCTTCACGCCTCAGGAAAAGGCGATTTCAACACACAGGGCCCGTAGTCTAGCCTGGAAAATGACGTCGGCCTGCGGAGCC
>CAZCXS010000086.1:0-5071 GCA_964502685.1 uncultured Candidatus Bathyarchaeia archaeon | reverse complement strand
AGAACTAGCAATACGATGGTGTTAAGCACCGAAACCGCGGTAGCTATGGAGGGGCCGTAAAGAACGAAGGCCGCAACTATCGGTATCTCCCATAGCTGATAAAAGAGAAACGGCGCATAAGGCGCAGGAACCTTGAAGGGACTCAAATTTAGAGCGACCGTGAGCGCTGTGAATATGGATATTGTCGCGATACTCTTGGAGTTCATTCGAAGCCTCCTCTAAGGATATTATGGATTAGTTCTCAGAAGGTTTTTACCTATTTAAGAGTTTTTACTTATTTTTGAGTAATAAAAGCGACAAAAACAAGAAGAATGTTTCTTAAGCTCCTTGACGTTTTTTCCTAGAGAGCTTAACCAGTAAGCTAAGAGCCCTAGAGGTTGGCTCAACAGGTTTTGTTTCAAGAAGACCTTTTGTTTCCGCTTCCTCGAAGAGGTTTTCACCCCTCTCCGTCCGCAGAATAGTAAATGTCCATCCATCCAGTCCCAGTCCACCTACAGATATGTCAGCTAGCTCAGCGGAAAAATCCGAGCATGAAGAGACGCAGTTACTAGCATATTTTTTAGCTTCCTTCAAAGAGACTGTTTGAACATCCCCATTGACTGTGGATATTATTAATTTCCCCTTGATGTTCATCTTCTTAACTTCTGTGGGGTTTATGCCTAATCCTTCCTTTATCAGCTTATTGACCAAGCCGTCATATGAAAAACATTCGCTGCAGAATACTCCAACCGTGAAATTTAATCTCTTCGCGTATCTGTTAAGCGGAAGAGCCTGAATTCTCCTAACAGCCTGTATTTGACAAGGGGTACCTACAAAGGCAAGGCTTTCTTTCTTCAGATCAATGGCATCCCTCAATGCGAGCATGTTCGGCGAGTAAGTATATCTGGTCCCAGCGGATTCAATTATCTCCTTTACTGATTCAGCCAGCTTCGGAACGGCCTTTAAAGGCTTTTCCTTGTCGATTCCGGAAACGACAGCTCCATCGATGATTCCTTCTTCTAATGCGTACAGAAGCAGAGAGGTGACTACCCCGCCGTCTTGACAGAATTCTCTAACCCTGTCATCCTTTGTCCTCGCAATGACCATACGTCTGTAGATGCCGAATTCTTCATCGGGTTTCCTTTCCCTTCCGAAGATGAACTCCTCAAGTCTTGGGATGGATAATTTGTATCTAGGACATATCTGGGAGCATATGCCGCATGAGCTGCATTCCTTTGTTAAAACAGGCCTTCCATCAACATATTCTAAGCATCCAATAGGGCACACTGCGACGCATGATGCGCAGCCTATGCAGAGAGATGGAAGAACATGCTTTCCAAGGGACTCTTCAAAACTTATCTTCTCAAACCTTACCAAATCCCGCACCGCAACGATAATTCTATAGAAAATCTAACTGAGACGTCAAACTTATATATGCTTAACTTCATTCTGAAGCGGGAGGCTTGAATGAAAGAGCTTTCCGACCTAGCCAGAGAAGCGAGGCAAGCGTCTGCGGAAGACTTTCTCCGCGTCATAAACGAGGCAAACCGGCTGATACTGGATGAACTGAAAGGATCAAGCAGCATACGAGTCACTGGTAGGCTTGTTCATTTACCTCCGAAAGGCGAAGCCATAATCGTAGGGGACCTGCATGGAGATCTAAGAAGCCTAGAATATATTTTGGGTGACTCAAGATTCGTGGAGAAAGTCTCGAATAATGAGGAGATACGCATTATATTTCTTGGAGACTACGGCGATAGGGGATTCTATTCACCAGAGGTTTACCATATCGTTTTAAGCTTGAAGATCCTCTTCCCTGAAAATGTGATACTTCTCCAAGGAAACCATGAAGGCCCAGCTGATCTTCTAGCTTATCCCCACGACTTGCCGTATCATCTGCAGAGGAGATTCAGGGATGAATGGCGCGACATTTACACGGAGCTAAGCAACCTGTTCAGAGAGTTCCATACAGCCGTGATCGTTGACAAGGAATGCTTGATGCTTCACGGCGGAGTTCCAAGCAAAGCGAGGGGAATCGAAGACTTAGCATACGCCTATCAGAAGCACCCCTCTGAGAGCCACCTGGAGGAGATTCTTTGGAGTGATCCCGCTGAAGGCATTAAAGGAACACTCTTTTCCCCTCGAGGAGCCGGGAGAATTTTCGGTGAAGATGTAACCTCGGCATTCTTGAATGCGTTAGGCGTCAATTTCATGATTAGAGGGCATGAGCCGGCGATGGATGGATACATGATCGGTCATGGCGGGAAGATCTTGACACTGTTCTCCAGGAAAGGGCCGCCCTATCATAATCTTCATGGGGCCTATTTGGCTTTCAATTTAGGTCAAAAGTATAATTCCGCATGGCAGCTTGTACCGTTCATTCGGAAATTCTAGTCTGGAATTTGCTTCTTAATGGTTCAATCTTTATTTAGGAGTCAGATGAAAAATCTTGGAATATCAATATGCAAAAGGGCAGTGAAGAGACTTGATGGGATGGTTAGGATTCTTTTTAGCTATGGCCGCTCTCCTCATAATCTCCCAAAAGAATCTCGGAATCGCCATGTTCACCGGTGCCTTCATCCTAGGCGTCTTCCTAATCCCTGAAAGTTTACTCTCGACGATGCTCTCATCTATAAGCGAGCCTTCAACCATACTGTTAGCCATCATAGTCGGGCTGATCCCCCTAATAGGTGGAACGCTGAATGAAACCGGCCAGATTGATAAATTGATCAGCAACATGCGGATCGGGAAGAAACCCTTCCTCATGCTCTCTCCTGCCCTCATCGGCTTGCTTCCCATGCCTGGAGGCGCCCTTCTTTCCGCTCCGATAATAGAGAAGGCGGGGAAGGGTATATCAAACGAGAAGAAGACTGGAATTAACGTTTGGTTTCGTCATGTTCTGTATTTGGTTTATCCAATCTCAGCTAACTTCATCGTCTCAACCGCGGCTGCGAGGATAGGGCTGTATCAACCTATCCCCCACTTGATGGTTCTATTACTCTTCTCGTTGTTTCTTGGATATTTCTTCTTTCTAAGGGGAAGCATGGGAAAAATAGAATATGAAAAACGGTTCTCTCTAAAGGGTCTCCTTCTGCCCTTAACCGCCTTGTTGATTGCACCGCTGTTGGATGTCTTAATAAAAACGTTCATGATTCTATCCGTGAAGGAGATTGGAACCCTGATCGCGGTTACAGCAAGCTTGATCTTCGCGATGGTTATCGGAAAGATGAACTTAGAAAAATTCCGCGAAATCTTGACTAAGTCGAAGCCCTGGAACTTTGCCTTCATGATGATAGGCATAATGGTTTTCCTCGGGGTCTTCAAGAACTCAGGTATCCTCGAACTCTTCGAAGACATCCCGATGACGCCGGAGATTCTCTACGTTATCGCAGTCGCATTAGGCTTCATGACTGGAAGAATGATAACCCCAGCCGGAATAGTCTTCCCAATATACTTAACGAAGTTTGGAGATGTTTCCCCTCTAACCTTTGCATTAATATATTTCGGAATCTTCCTCGGCTACGTTCTGACACCTGTACATCCATGCGTCTCCCTCACCGCTGAGTCGCTGAAAGTCGAGATCAAAGACTATCTCAAAGCCGTCACTCCGCCGGTAGCTATAGGCCTATTCGCAAGCCTGCTCTTTATGCACCTCGTAAGTCCCTAAAAGATAGACGCTCCCCTTTAAAGGATCATATCACATTAATTCTCTTCAGAATCTCCTCAAGTTTAGCTTTCTCTTCGAGGCTTAAGGATACCTTTGGCCCCCTTGTTTGGGAGCACTTGATGACTCCTCTAAGTCTCAGCGTCTCCTTCTCAATCTCAGCTGAGGATGCTGAATGAGAGCTGAGGAAGTCTAACCATTGCTTGTACCTGCAGAATTCCTTCTCGGCCTCCTCCGTTTTTCCCGATTTTATGCGATCGTAAACCTTGACTAAAAGATCCGTGAGGCACGCGTCTGGAATGTTACCGCTGGCGCCTAAGGCGAGCTCCTGGAAGATGAGCCTCGCCGCCATTCCCCCGAAGATTATAAGCCTATCGCCTAGAAGACGTTTTATATCCATAATCTTCTGCAAGGTGTCTCCTCCTTCAACTTTAACGGAGACTATATTGCTGAGTTCATCTGCGAGGCTCAAATAGATGGTTGGACACATGTGAATGCCGATGGCGTCCTCCGCATCCTGTATCATGATGGGTAAATCGACTCTTCCAGCTATTTCTCTGAAATGCGAAGCGATCTCAGATCTGCTGATTCTGCTTCTAAAATAGGGCGGCATAACGATGAGGCCGTCGGCGCCAATGTCCTTTGCATGCTTCCCCATCATAATGGCCGGTTCCGTTCCGCTGTGACTTATGCCGGCCAAGACAGGGATCTTCCCGTTGGCTTCATCGACTACTATTTCGAATGTCCGTAATCTCTCGCTTTCAGCAAACTTGTAGAATTCGCCAGCTATTATTGAGACGGCCAGGCCGTGAGCGCCCCATTCTATGTTCGAATAGACTTCTGAACGTAAGCTCTCCTCGTCTAATTCGCCCTTTTCATCCGTTGGAGTACTCAACGCGGGGAAAATTCCTCTCCAACATGGCTTCATTTAGAAGATCCCTTTCCCCTTTTTTCTCGAACAGTGCGATTAGGTGCAATCAAACCTATTCCATTTTCGTGAATGTGTTCTCTGGCTATAGCTAAATTAAGCTTTTCTTCCCTCTTGCCAAATGCCGAATATCTCCCCCTGATTTTCGATTAGATGAGGGCTACTGAGCCATCCTCATTATATGTGAACTTTCTATGCCAGGCTTTCGGTGGAAACCTCTCAAATGCAGACTCATTTAGCTCAACGCCAAATCCACTTCCAACAGGAGGCTCATAGTGTCCCTCCTTAAGTTTCAATGGATTCTTTAGAACCTCGCTCCAAGGAGGAACATCGGGAGGTCTCTGTTCCAGAACAAGGAAGTTCGGAATAGAAACGCAGAAATGCACGTTAATGGCGGTAGCGAGGGGACTCATAGGATTATGAGGAGCCACGGATATGTAATGAGCCTCAGCTAACGCCGCTATCTTTTTGCATTCCAGTATTCCCCCGGCGCAACAGAT
>CAZCXS010000085.1:0-5124 GCA_964502685.1 uncultured Candidatus Bathyarchaeia archaeon | reverse complement strand
GAGCATCTACATTCAATTCTTGAGAGAGCAGAGCGGGTAGATGAAAGGATCCATGCGTATATAACGCTCGTCAAGGAAGAGGCACTGAAAAGAGCAAGGGAGATCGATAGGAAAGCCCGTAAAGGAGAGAAGCTCGGATGCCTCGCAGGAGTCCCCGTTGCCGTGAAGGATAACATCTGCACAAAGGGGATCCGCACAACATGCTCCTCGCGTATGCTCGAAAACTTCATCCCACCATACGACGCAACAGTCATCGAGAAACTTAAGGCCTCCGACGCCATCATCCTGGGAAAAACAAACATGGATGAATTCGCAATGGGCACAACAACGGAGACGAGCTACTTCGGCGCAACGCATAATCCATGGGACCTCAGAAAGGTGCCTGGAGGATCCTCAGGTGGAAGCGCCGCTGCTGTGATAGCAGAAGAAGCCACGGTCGCACTCGGTTCGGACACAGGAGGCTCGATAAGATGTCCAGCTAGCTACTGCTCCGCTGTCGGCCTTAAACCCACGTATGGATTGGTAAGCCGATACGGGCTGATATCCTACGCAAACAGCCTTGAACAGATCGGCCCCCTAGCGAGGACTGTTCGTGACTGCGCCTTGCTCCTATCAGTCATCACCGGCCACGACGATAAGGATAGCACATCCGTGAATATCAGATCCGAGGATTACCTGAGCTATCTCAGGGATGATGTGAAGGGGCTGAGAATCGGATTGCCACGAGAGTTCTTCGAGGGGGGCGTTGAAGAGAACGTAAAGGACCAGGTATTAGAAGCCGTAGATAAATTCGAGGATCTTGGGGCTTCATACCTTGAGGTATCTCTTCCGACGATGAGCTATGCTCTCGCGGCGTACTACATCATAGCTATGTCTGAGGCTAGCTCAAACCTAGCGCGATACGACGGCTTGCGCTATGGGTATCGAGACGAGAATGATGAAGGAGACTTCGACACGGTCTTCTCAAGAAACAGGAGAATAGGCTTCGGAGCTGAGGTAAGAAGACGAATAATCCTCGGCACATACGCTCTTTCAGCCGGCTACTTCGAACAATATTACATGAAGGCGCTTAAAATCCGGACGCTCATCAGAAGAGACTTTGAGAGATCCTTCAAGCAAATAGACGTCATCATCGGACCCACCATGCCTGTATTGCCCTTCGACATAGGTGAACGAATCGACGATCCGTTGAAGCTATACATGTGCGACATATTAACAGTACCCGCGAACCTCACAGGCTATCCAGCGATATCAATACCATGCGGATTCAGGAATGATCTTCCAGTCGGGCTGCAGATCATCGGTAAACCCTTCGATGAGGGAACAGTTCTCAGAGTCGCATACACGTTCGAACAAAACACGGAGCATCATAAACGTAGACCGCCCCTTTAGAATGGATTTTAAGGGACCCCCCGTTCCCCCTTACAGGACTTAAATAAAATTCTTAAGCGAAAAGATAAGTTGATCATTTGTCCATAGGTGATTTCTAATGGGAAAGGAAGAGATGACCCCTCCGAGAAACTATGTTCTGCGGATCTCAAGAGAAGAATGGTACCGGCAGGTCTTCTCCATCAAGAAATACTTCCCAGGGGTCCCCAGGAAATGGGAGCCTGGAGGCATGATCTTCTTAGCCCGTAAGGCTGAGAAAGGAGACTCCCTAATAGGATACGGCGTCATCGGAGAGTTCGTGAAGAAGGATCTCCTCCCTGAAGATAGAAGAAAAGAATGCGAAAGGATGGGATGGAAGGGCGCCATAATCTTCAGTGAGCTGTACAAGATTGATCCTCCCGTCCCGATTAAGGAGACTATTCTAGCCGCCTCGAAGGCCAGAGGAAGATACTTCCATGGATATGCATTAACAAAGGATCAGGCTGAATCTATTCTGAGAACAATAAAGATGAAAGCATCGCTTCAGAGAGTGTAATGGCCCCCTCATTGATAGTAGTCTTTCAAAGCATCTAAAGCATCCATGTAACGTCTGAAAAGAGCCTTATAAGCATCTTCATCACCGTTCGGTTCAAACTTTTTCTCCTCGGAAAAGATGTATTTCCTTGCGTCTTCAAGCGACTTGTAAAATCCTATTCCGATAAAGGCTGCGAGGGCGGCTCCCAACGCCGTGTACTCCTTCTGCTCCGTGGTTATAACTGGAAGCCCCGTCACATTTGCCCTTATCTGGTTCCATAAGGGGTTCTTGGCGCCTCCGCCTACAACCCTGATTCCCCTAATCTCAATGGGAATCTCGGCTTTCAAGATTTCTAAAGCGTGGCGAAGCTGAAGGGATAAGCCCTCAAGAGCCGAACGGAGCAGCTGGCCACGTGAGGTTCTAAGAGTCAATCCGAGAATCGTCCCCAAAGTCCCATACCTCTTAGCGGGGCCCGTCTCCTTTACAAAGCTAGGAATAAACATTACTCCCCCTGATCCAACCGGCTCCTTCTCAGATTCTTTGATCATCAGATCGTATTTTTTATCCCCCGCCTCGGGAAAGATTTTATCGAGTATCCACTCTAGAACCCCTGAACCCATCATAAGCAACTGTGGATTCCACAATCCGGGTTGAACATCAGCCTCAAAAAGCAAGCCATTCTCAAAGGCTGATCTCGTTGGATTAAATACATCTGATCTGACGCCTAAGATCTCCCACGTTCCGCTTGAGAGTACAGCCTCATCCATCCTAGCCCCCGACCCGAACAATGCGAATTGCGTGTCATGGCCGCCGGCGGCGACTGGAACACCAGAGGGCACCCCGCATTCCCTTTCGGCCTCTTCAGTTACATAGCCAACCGTATGGCCAGGCTCTATCCATTCGGGGAAGAAGCTTGAATCTAAACCGGCCAGCTCCAACAGCTGGTCAGACCAGTCTCTCCTTCGGAGATCCATCGCCATCATAGTCGAGGCGCTTGTAGGCTCAATATGAAATTCTCCACATAGCCTGTGCGTTATTAAACCCGGCATCATAAGCCAAGTGTATGCCTCGTTTAAGGCCTCTGGAGCGTTCTCTCTGAGCCAGATAAGCCTGAGAAGAGTGTTAAACGACGTAAGCTGATACCCAGTGATTTGAAAGATCTCCCAAAGAGAGATTCTCTCCTCGATCTTCTTCGCCGTCTCCATGGTCCTTGGGCACTGCCAGGATATCGGCGGATAAGTTAGAGAACCATCTTCTTTTACAGGCGCCCCATCCGCACCCCACGTTGCAACAGTGACGGCCTTTATTCTCTGCGGATCGATCTTCTCTAAGACTTTCCTGGCGCCTAAACAAAGCTTCCGCCAAATCTCATCCAAGTCCCATATAAGCCACCCCGGCTTCCCTCCCTTCTGTGGAGTAGGGGAGTTCGGGAAGCTCGCCTCTGCATCTATTTTACCCTCAGAGTTCACAGCGGCTACTTTGAGGTTTGTTGCGCCGCAGTCAAAAACTAAGATGATCCCGCCGTCCTCTGTCATGTAATCCCCAAAATTATTATCAGCTAATTTTGAAATTATGAGTTTCGTTCCTCTTTTTCACGTTTTGGGAACTAGATGACCCCTCTTCTCTTGAGAGCTTCGTACAGAAGATTCCCGCCGAAGATGCTTAAGAATCCATGGAGAAGATTGAAGATTGCAACCATAGGGCTTATTGCGAGAACCACGTTTAGAGGCATGCCATAATACAGGGTGAAAACGGGAATCGTAAGGACGAACATTACCAGAATACGGGTGACGCATCCCAGAATGTATGATAAAACTCCCGACAGATTAGGCTTCCCCTTCAAGATTCTGCTTCCCAAGTAAAAACCTAAGACCGTTGAGAACTCAGCAAGCGCCTTCATAGAAGATTCAACGGCTTTTCCGCTGCGAACCAGGATCGCAAAGAAAGCTACAGCCGATGTGAATGCTCCGGCGTTTAAATCGATTAGGAGGAAAGATAACATTATAGGAATCCCTGTGAAATCGAATTTTAGAAAAGGCAGCCATGGAAATGGAATTTTGAACCCTGAAAATTTCATCGCATAGTCCAGCACAACTACAAGGGCGCTGAGCATCGCGATCCTTGCTACGGTGGTTGAGCGAATATCCATCTCGATTCCTAATCATCTTTAAGCATGAAGTATTTAAGACATCCGACGATCTTTGTATAAAAAGGGTTTAATGGAGACGTCTACATTGAAGAATCATTCAACTAGACATCCTTCTATGTATTCTAACTCTGTCAATCACTCATGGGTTGTTCTGTAACCTCCATGTGAAATTAACGGTTACAAAGGTTTTATATCATCCTTCGTCTCCCATCTCTTTTGGGGGAATGAGGAAAAAGGATTCCCTTGAGCCAGTTTGATCCTTGGATTGTTCATCGGCATACACGGCGCAGTGATGAGTACGGCGTCGCCTCATTCCCCGTCCTTTTTTTGGGGGTCGTAGTGAAATCCTGTTCAAATGAGTTTGCGAAAACGCCGCCTCTTCGAAGAAAGTCTATAGTCCAAGGTCTTTGCTGACTCTCTGGATCGCCTTTAACGCTATCTCGAAGAATTTTTCTCTCGGTATTCCGAGCTCCTCACATAAGATTATTCTTTTCCTGTCGGCTCCTCTTGCGAAGTCCTTATCTTTGAATTTCTTCTTGATTGTTCGTAGCTTCACATCCATGACGCTTTTCGACGGCATCACAAGTGCACAGGCAACGATCAGCCCCGATATTGCATCAGCAGCGATGAGCGCCCTATCTAGCATAGTCTCCGGAGCCACACCTGTATTCTCGTAGTTGTGAGCCAGTATAGCCCTCAAAACTTCTTTTGGCACCTTATCTTTCAGAATCCTTTGAGCTAGAACGCCGTGTTCTTTGAAGTTGTTCGCTGTTTTCTCATAGTCGATATCGTGAACCAGGCCTGTTAATCCCCATAAATCCTCATCTTCCTTTAGATGTTCCGCTAATCCTCTCATTATAGCCTCGACTGCAAGCATATGGCGAAATATGTTTCGGCTCTTAACGTTCGATCGAACCAGCGTGATAGCTTCATCCCGATTCATATAGTATCTCCCTTCCACCTTCAGAACTTACTGTATATCCTAAGCTGACTTAAAATCTATTTATGAAGAGGCCTTATCGTTATTCTCAGGAGTGAACGTTGGTTGAAGATAACCGACGTTAAGACAATC
>CAZCXS010000084.1:0-5202 GCA_964502685.1 uncultured Candidatus Bathyarchaeia archaeon | reverse complement strand
TACGTCAGTGTTAGGCTTATGATTGTGGTTAGAATCACCGCCGCTGTATTGGCTATGAACTGGTCCTTTACGGAGCTTCTGGACAGGTCGTTTAGCTTAAAGCTCTCCATACCCAGACATGTATAGTTCATTAGGGTTGAAGCTGCCGGATAGGACCCGATGGTTTTAACCATCCACATATTCGTGAAGTACGCTTGTCCCATGTCGATTCGAGGTGTCGCATCAGTGATTCCTGGAAAGACTCCTAATCCGAGACCGAGATGGTGGGCTATACCGTTCAGGTTAGGTGAGGTAAAGATCCTCGCAACAATGCCTGATTCTCCTCTAGTCCTTGCGCATCCAATCGCGTAGAGGCCGGCTATGATTAGCATTATAAATCCGAATCCTACATTTGCCCCAGAGACTCCCCAGAGTATTAGTATGAGAACTAAGCCTCCCACCATCAGTAGGAAGGCATATCTGTATGAGATTGGCTCTGTTGCTTCAAATTCTTTATCAGGATGCAGTATGCAGGAGAAGACTTTCTTCATGTCGTCCCAGCCTAATATCACTGGGAATATCGCGAGAGCTAATAGCCCTCCGTATTGGAACATCACTTCTGGCATAAGAGGATTCCAGCTCGCACGTCCACGGAAACCGTTATTATAGTGGTATAATCGCTGGTGCCAGTATGGATGGTCTTGCGGTGGGAAGAAATCTAACCAACCCAGATGATATGCGATCATCGGATATAGGAACTGGAATATACCATATCCAAGGAGAACTCCGTTGAGAACCTCTAGCGGGACGAGGTATAGAGCTGCAATGAAGTAGGATGGGAACGTGAAGCAGAGCGGCACGTTCGGTAGCATATAGGTCCACCAGCCTTCGTAGCGGTTGAGGTTCCAAGGTATATCGAAGCTTCCGAAGCTTAGAACCAGGAAGTTCCAGATTCCAAAAGCGGGCACAGGGCCGGGCGGAAGTATTATCGTTCCAGGCCTGAAAGCATTAATGATGGCTATTGGGCGGCTCATCAACCAAAAGACTCCCACGATGATAGCTATAACCTTCCATGTATGCTTGCTCTCTTCATCCGTTGCTAGACTTGAAGTTGCAGCTATCGCTGGGGGAAGCGCGAGTGGGAATGTCAACCGCTCTACGTCAATCCATCGGCGACGTAGCATAAGAACGCCGCCCGTAGCGAAGAAGTACGTGCCGATCACGTAGAGAGTCCAGAAGGTTATGGGCACCGCGACTTCTCCCCATGGAACAGAGACTCCGCCGTAGAGGGCTGGAGCTAATACGTCCGTTGAGGGAACCCAGAGTCCGAAATGTTTTGAGATGTACTGTATAACCTCATCCTTCCATGGAGGTCTAAACTGTATGCCCATCAGCGGCGCCATGTTCATCCTGTGCCACCAGACTCCTGAGACTGGGAGACCTACCATGAAGGCGCCGTATAGTATTAGGAGATCTTGTGCCCTTAGCTGAATCTTGGGAAACTTGGATAGAATGTAGCGGTTAATTATGACGAGTAATGCTAATAAGCCGATTGCTTGTCCAACAAAGTGGTTCTCCCAAGGTAGAGCGAACTGGAAGCCGCCCCAAGCGATATAGAAGTTGACTAGAGTTCCATATGTTGCGGCTAGTATGCTTGCAACAAGGATGAAGATCCATCGACCCGTTGTCAGCCTATATACTTCTATTTCTCGTTCTTCTGTAGACAATTTTCTATTCCACCGAAACTTAATTTTAATGAACATATTTATAAGTTTTAAGGGCACTTCCAATTTACGGGATGCCTTAAGATGCCAGAGCTGTCTAAGAGCCTAAAGCACATAAAGAAAAGATTTGATGAAGGAGATCTGGATATAAAAAGGCTACTTGAAAGAGAATTCGGAGTAGCGATCTCAGCATCATATCTGGATTTAGATTTGAGAAATCCCGTGGTTATCGCGCCTGGCCCGCTTTCTCAAAGGATCTCGCAGATAGAGAGGGCTGCGAGGGCTGGCTATGGCGGCATGGTGCTCAAGTCGGTCGTCGGGGAGGATAAGGATGGAAACGCTTCGATGAAGGCTTTGAGGAAGGGATCATCCTTCGCAAGGTGGGTTTACGACGAGGAGGGAAACCCGATTTTCCATTGGAGTGGGGGGCTTGATCTAAGAAGCCTCAGTGAATACTTGGCATTTGCAAGAGAGGCCTTCAAGCTTGGAAAGAAACTTGGTTTCCCGCTTATAGGTTCCTTCCTCTGTCATCTACCTAAATCTGAAGATGAGGAATGGAAAGTTGAAGAGTGGGAGTACACTACGAGAAAGCTAATCGAGGCTGCGAGCATACTATATGATGACTCACCAGCCATCCTTGAGATAGACTTCTGTCCCTTCCTTAAGAGGGAGAAGCTAGCCGTAAACAAGGCGACGGTTTTAAGATGGTATAGGGAAGCGCCGAGACTCGTAAAGGAAGCCTCATCAAACGTTTACGTCGTTCCCAAGCTGCTTAACCTAGATTTCGGCTTGGACTTTCAGATAGAGATGGTTAAGGCAGCGGAGGATGGAGGTGCTGACGGCGTAGTAGTAGCGAACAGGTTCTTCAGGAAATATGTTGTAAAGGAGACGGGTGAGGAATACTTTACTGCGCATGGAGGTAGGGAGCTGAGAATTCTGAATCAACATCAGATACGGGAAGTCAGAAAGATCTCGGATATACCGATAAGTGCGACTGGGGGGACCTATTCAGGGAGGCATATAGCTGAGTATCTTGAACTCGGCGCGCAGAACGTTCAGGTTCTGACGTACATAATGAAGAACGGCTTTGAAAGGGCCTTTGAGGATCTTATGTTTAACCCTGAGTATGGATTCGTAACTTTGACTCTCAAGGAAGGACAGGAATAGGTCTCATTCAGCTGGGTGTCAAGACTACTTTAACGGCTCGTCGTTCCTCCACGAGCTGGAGGGCCTCAGTGGCTTCAGCTAAAGATCTCGTGTGTGTGACGAGTTCGTGGAAAGGATATTTTCCGCTCTGAACGAGTTTTACGGCTCGATAGAGATGCTCCGTGTCGCTGACCCAGACCCCTTGAATCTTCAAGTTTTTCCGCGTTATTTGATGGAAGCAGTCGACTTCGGCTACTCCGCTTGGAACGCCGAACCCGGGGACGACGAATGCTCCTCCGATTCTTAGGTGCCGCAGTCCCTCCATGAACGCTGGAACTGTTCCGCTGCATTCGTAGGCTACGTCTACTCCCCGCCCGTCTGTTAGCTCAAGTATCATCTTTTCTCTTTCTTTGGGGGATGTCTCATGCCTATTGATGATCTTGGTCGCTCCGAATTTTTTACATATCTCCAGCCTCTCTTTTGTGCCGCCTATAACTATGATGTCAGATGCCCCATACTCTTTGGAGAAGGCTACATGAAAGACGCCCAGAGGCCCCGGGCCTAGAATAAGGACTGTTTCACCGATCTTAGGGGGGTGAAGCTCAAAACTGTGAGCAGAGGTTGCTCCTGAACATGAGGCTGGAACCAGAGTAACCGGGTCAATCGGCCCTTCAAGTTTTATAACTTTTGTTTTTTCATGTAAGACGATAGCTTGAGAGTAGCAACCATTCAAGTATGGAGGTTCACTGCAAGGTTTAGAGATCCCGTAAGTCCATCTATTAACGCATAATGACGGCGTTTTATGTACCGTGCAGTACTGGCACATGCCGCATACTACGCCTCTATCCCAGATAACAGCGTCACCCACGCTTAGGGGTCTACCGAAGACATCGGTCTTTTCACCGGCGATTTCATCGATGACGCCGACTCCTTCATGACCCAGAATTAGGGGAGGAGCGACGCGGGGATCTAGGCCCTTCCATATATGAACGTCTGAGCCGCAGACGCCTGAGGCGGTAATTTTGACGAGGAGCTCCCCTTCCTTAAGTTTCGGACGTTCGAAACGTCTTATCTTCAAGGGCTTACGGAACTCCTCAAGAACAGCAGCTTCTATCTTATCAGACATCTTTGGTCTCCTTCTACTTTACCGTTAAGGGTTTATTAGCATTAGGGGATCTCTTATGTTGACTTGAGGTTCTACATCGCCTCGCTGAATCTCTATCAACTTTAGCCAGTCCTTATCGTTTCTTTCCGGATAGTCAGTTCGGTAATGGCTTCCTCTTGTCTCCTTTCGGGTTAACGCGGCTAATGTGATTATTAAACCGACTTCGATCATATTTCTGAGCTCTAAAGCCTCGATTAGATGATCTTCATCTACTAGGAGATCGGAGGAAGCCTTTTCTTTAGACCTCAAAAGACCACGGTACGTCTCGCGCAGGGATTTTTCCTCGCGAACAACCGAGACATTCCGCCACATGACATCCCTAATGCTTCTAACAGCATCCTCAACGTTCATTTGCCCTCTTAATTTCATAAGCTTCCTTATCTCATCTTCAGTCTTCTCGGCATGCTTTATACTCAGCTGGATGGTTCGTTTAGCCGCCCTCTCAGCCGCATATCTCCCAGCTCTGGCTCCGAAGACTTGGCAGTCAGCAAGCGAATTCCCTCCCGGCCTATCCGCGCCGTGTTGTCCACCAGCAGCCTCTCCAGCAGCGTAGAGCCCAGGCAGGCTGGTTTCAGCCTTCTCATTTATCAGTATTCCCCCATTCATGTGCTGTATTGAAGGGGCGATTTCAAGCGGCTGCCTTCTTATGTCTACCCCATGCTTCAGGAAGTACCTAAATGGGATAGAGGCTGCTTCTTCGAGCTGAGCGGCGGGAACATGGGAAAGGTCGAAATAGACTCCTCCGTTCTTAGATGCTCTTCCCTCAACGATCTCCGTATAATTTGCGATATCTATATATCCCGAGGGGTTTCTCATCGTAAACGGAAAGGTTACAGACTTTAGTTTGTAGATCTCTTGGATCGTCAATCCTTCAGGCAGATAGTTCTTTAGATATTCTTCGCCGAGTCCATTGATGAGCTTGGGGCCTAGCCTCCACAGGACGCCGCCCACATCAAATTTGAATGGTGTAACCACGCAAGGACCGATCTGCATGAATTCCATGTTCACAAGTTTAGCGCCTGCTCTGAAGGCCATGGCGTATCCATCTGCGGTCATACCCTTGGGGAAAACATTATACTTGTACATGCCTCCGTGGCCGCCTGTTGTTATTATGGTTGAACCCGCGAGGAAGGCCGTTAACTCTAAACTTTCAGTGTCGATGCAGACGGCTCCAATAACCACGCCGTT
>CAZCXS010000083.1:0-5273 GCA_964502685.1 uncultured Candidatus Bathyarchaeia archaeon | reverse complement strand
TTTTCCACAAAACAAAGAAAACTTACCCTATATAAACTATTTAAAGAAAAAATTCGATGCCGCAATATGCCGCTCATGCAGACTTGAACCGCAACACATCCCGGATTTAGCATTCCCAAAAATAAATATATGCAATAATCGTTATCTGCATCGAGCGGTTTTTTAGATGATGAGCGGCAAATGGAACCTTTCCATCTGCGGTTTAAATTGTGCGAAATGCGACATATATCGGGCTGGTCATGGCGACGAGAAGCTTAGAAACGAGATAATAGAATGGTTCAGAAGAGAACACAACATAACAGTCAAACCCAGCCAAGTGACATGCGAAGGCTGCAGAGGCCCACTAGACTCCCATTAGAGTGCAGACTGCAAGATAATGCAATGCGCAAAGAAGAAAGGCCACGAATACTGTTTCCAATGCCCAGAATCCCCCTGCGAGATCCTGAAGGATTTCGCATCCGACGGCCCCCCATCACAAAAGAACCGTTGAGAACCTGAAAAGGATGAGAGAAATCGGGGGTGCAAGCTTGGATCGCTGAACAAAAGAAAAAAGGGAGAAGCGTATGGTAACGTTAGCATCAATAATCGCCTATGATCCTGAGGTTCTATTACTTGATGAGCCTACCGCTAATCTGAGCTCTGGAACCATAAAAGAAATCAAACAAGTAATTGAAGACTCTAGGAACAGAAATAGGGCCGTCGTGATCGCCTCACATGACGTTGAGTTTGTCGCCGAGGTATCTGACCGCGTCTACATAATTAACAACGGGTCTACACGGGGAGGGTTCGATGCTAAATCTGTACTATCCGACGAATCCCTGCTTGCCCTTGCCGACATGAGGCTCCCGCTCGTACTACAAACTTTAAGGTTATTGAAGCCCAAATTACGGAATTATCCGATAACAATCAAAGATTTAAAAGAAGCTACCGATTCAGCCACATATGAAGATCAGAATCTAGAAAGATTGATAACGAAAAAGCCGTTGAAAAAGCCTTCCCCGCAGCCGCATGGATAAGTTAAATTTTTCTAATCTGGCTCTATTCGCCGATTTCGACGTAAGGATCACGGATCTTCCAAAGTGAGCAGCATGCTTCCGGTTCTGTATCCTTCTAAATCCATCGTTACATATTTGAACCCCAACTTCTTTAGTTCAGCCGCTATTTTGTCCATGACCCCCACGTCGAAGAAGAGTTTCCTCTCATTCCTTCCCACTTCTATTCTCGCCAAACCATTATGATCCCGAACTCGAAGCTGCCGAGCTCCAGTGATTTCCCTTACTATCCGCTCTGCCTTTCCAACCCTGATGAGCCTCTCGGCCGTTATCCTTTCACCGAAGGGTATGCGAGATGCTAAACATGCCAGTGGAGGTTTATCACTGACCGAAAGACCCATCCTTTTAGCTATCATTCGGATCTCTTCCTTCGTGAAGTTGTTCTCAGCCCATGGACTATAGACGTCACTCATCTCCTTAACTGCTTTGAATCCAGGTCTATGCCCACTTAGATCCGAGAAGTTTGTTCCCTCGAAGATCGCTTTAAATCCAAGCTCCTTCGCCACGCTTCTCAGGCAGGTTAATAGCTCCCTCTTACAATAGTAGCATCGATCTTCGGGGTTTCTAACAAAGTTCTCATTTAAGAGCTCATTCGTCCTCACAATGATATGTCTTACACCTATGTCACGTGCAACTTTCCTGGCTTCCTCAATCTCTTCTTGAGGGTAAGTCGGCGAAACTGCTGTAACGGCGACAGCTTTTTCTCCCAGAATCTCCTTGCATAAAGCGGTGAGGGTTGAGCTATCTACGCCTCCGGAGAAAGCGATCACTACGCCGTCTTTTCCCTTTTCACGTATGAAACGCCTTAATCTTTCATATTTTTCGTTGAGATCCATGTAGAATCATTCCTTCAAGACTCTTCGAGCCTTGCTTTCAACAATATCCACAACTTTCCTTAAAGGTTTAGATGTCCTCTCAGCGATCCTCTTCACATCATCATATTCGGGTTTTATCTGAACAATCTTATCCTTTCTGTCCCTTGCAACCTTCACTCTTACCTGTTCTTTTAAACCATCTATCTCGATCTCTATGGGGATCAATTCCCTAGCGAGGATCCGTCTTTCACATAGATACATCCGTACGCCGAGGCTTCCCGTCTCCTCTATTAAAAGCCGCGATAAGCGTTCAGCGTTTCCTTTATCCGCGATCACCTTCAAGATATGCCCCGGCCTATTCTTCTTTGTGAACATGGGGATTATGCTGACGTCTCTCGCTCCTTCGATTAACAATCTATCCATAACATGCCCAACCGTCTCCCCCGTTACATCATCAAGATTCGTCTCCAAGACTAAAATTTCATCCTTAAAGAGATCATACTCGATAGATTCGCCTATAACGATTCGAAGGACATTCGGCATCTCTTTAAAATCTTTTGTCCCAGCGCCGTAGCCAACCTTCATCGGCTTCACAGATGGATAAAAACGAGCAACCTCATCCACCAAGTTAACGAGTATGGAAGCCCCAGTCGGCGTCGCGAGCTCCGACTCGATAGGCCCACCTATCAGCGGAAAATTCTTAGATCGAAGTATCTCCAACGTCGCCGGAGCAGGGCTTGAAACTGTCCCATGTGAAAACTTGAATAAGCCTCCTCCGACGGCTAAAGGGGTCGAGTAAACCTTAGAATTGAAGATTCCCAGGTCTTCAAGTGCAACTGCTGATCCGATGATCTCTGCTGGAGTATCGATTTGACCGACCTCATGCAAATGAATCTTGTTAAAGTCTTCCCCGTGAAGCTTCGCCTCCGAGCTTAACAGGGTATTTATAGCCCCTGAAGCGAAACGCCTCGCTCTATCCGAGAGTTTCAGGCTCTTTGCGCATTCTTCAATCACGGCTGCAAGTTCGGCGGCTTTCATCTCCGGCATTCTTTCAGCTTTGACATCGACCTTTTTGGCTCGAAACCCCCTCCGCGTGACATCTCTTACTTCGACCTCTAGGCTTCCACATCCTAAGAAGCCTTGAAGAGACTCTATAGCATTAATAACCTTCTCCGGGTTCACCTCCAAGTCAAGGAGGGCGCCAAGGAACATATCTCCAGAGATTCCGGCGACCTGACAATCAATGATGGCTATCCGCTTGACATGCGACATCCCGGTTCCTTCCTACCTTTAGATGCTGCGCAGAAAATATTAGTTGTGTTCATAGATATATGGAGTTCGAGGATGGAAGAAATTGAGGGAAATCCTTGAGAAGGTTGCGAAAGGCGAGATCTCCATTGACGAAGCTGAAAAACTTCTGAGAATGCTTGCCATAGAAGAGATTGGCAATCTAGCTAAGATTGATATCGGCAGAGAGCATAGAAGAGGCATACCGGAAGTCATTCTCGCCGAGGGAAAGAAGCCTGAAGACTTGACTGAGATAGCGATTAAAATGTTAAGAAAGAGCGGAAGAGCGATAATAAGCAGAGTTACGAAAGAACAGATACGTGCAATAAAGGATGCCCTTCCGAGGGATGCGGATGCACAAATCCACAGTAAAGCCGGAATAATCATAATCAAGATGATGGATCTTAAGGTTGAAAAGACTGGCGGAAAGATCGGGATTTTAACTGCGGGAACATCTGACATTCATGCCGCCGAAGAGGCGAGAATAATAGCCGAAGAGATGGGATGCGAGGTCATCACAGCTTATGATGTAGGCGTCGCCGGAATTCATAGACTACTTCCCCCTCTAAAAGAGATGATCAGTAAGGACGTAGACGTCATCATAGTAGTCGCAGGGAGAGAAGGAGCCCTGCCAACAGTCGTAGCCGGCATGGTGGACCTTCCAGTGATAGCCGTTCCAACATCGGTCGGCTACGGTCTAGGAGAGAAGGGTGTAAGCGCCCTAATGGCCATGCTCCAATCATGCTCACTCGGCTTAGCTGTTGTTAACATCGACGGCGGAGTAGCAGCGGGCGCAATAGCCGCGATGATCGCAAACCGCATAGCAAGATTTAAGAGAAAAGACTGACAGGCTTGTGGATCCTCCATCCCTTTTCTAATATTAAATTTTTCATAGAGCCGCATTGTCTGTAGCATTTTATTTTGAAAAAATGTTTGCTATTTTTTCAAATGAGGGGAAGGTTGCGCTTCTTAATGTCCTTTAATCTATAACTGTTGAGATGACCTTGCTCAGGGAATCCTCTTGTCATAACGCTTAATATGCAGGATCATCAAATCAGATGTCTAGCAGATTTCCGTAAAGACCGTGATGAACTTGATTTCGTCCAGGGAAAGATGCATACGAAGCATACTGCTTGAAGAACCTGATAGGATACCGCTCACGCTACGTGTCCGCTCAGAAGTATATGAACGCTTAAGAAAAATGTTGGGCGTTGAAGATAGGACGGAAGAAGGACGGATTAGAATCTATAAATTTTTAGGTGTAGACATCATCGGCGTTGGATTACGGCTTAAAGGAGGATATCTTCCAAAGGATACGGAATGGAAGGAGGGGCCATACGGAACCGCCTACACAATCGGATACAAAGATGGCTTCGAAATCCGAAAAGATATCTGGGGTATAGAGAGCATCTGGGCTCCGGATCACACCTACACGTACACCTTCATAAGGCATCCTTTAAGAACGATCAGTTTAGATGAGTATGTCTGGCCGGAGATCGATGAAACATCACTCGACTCCATCAGAAAACTACGTAGAAAATACGAGGATTACTGCCTACAGGGAGGTGTCACCCACTTATGGGAGATAGCTTGGCAGCTAACCGGTTTCGCGGAGATCATACGGATGATGTTCACAAAGCCCAATGAGGTAAATCGGATCCTAGAGGGGCTGCATAAGCTGAGGATGGAAGAAGCCTCTCTACTATGCGAGGCTGGAGCTGACGTGATAATCGACGGCGATGACGTTGGAATGCAGAAGGGGATGATGATGTCTCCCCAGATGTGGAGAAGATTCTTGAAACCTAAATATGCTGAGCTGATAAGGCTTTGCCACAAAAGAGGCGCCTTCTTTTTCTTCCACAGCGACGGTTGGATTGAGCCGATAATCCCAGACCTCATAGAAATAGGGGTAGACATCCTGAATCCGGTTCAGCCCGAATGCATGAATCCCGCTGAGCTGAAGGAGCTTTACGGGGACAGATTATGCTTTGATGGAACGATCGGCGTGCAAAGCACCTTGCCCTTCGGCAACCCGGAAGATGTAGCCCGAGAGGTTAAAGACCGCATATCTACGCTTGGACCTACAGGGCTGATTTTAGGTCCGACTCATGCCATGCAA
>CAZCXS010000082.1:0-5276 GCA_964502685.1 uncultured Candidatus Bathyarchaeia archaeon | reverse complement strand
TCGTCGCGGCTATCCGCACGTTAAGTCCAGCTTCACGTATCATTTTGACGAGTCTTCTCGTTAAAGTCGCTATTCCGCTCATCCTCATTAGAATGTTGAGTGCTGTTCTCTCCGCTGATAGGATGGCTCGGCCTTCTCCTTTAATCTCCGCTAGAATAGTCCCTGCCGGTACCTCAGCGCCGTCTTCAACTCTTGCTTGAAACCTCGCGCCGACAATCTCGAAGAGGAGGGAAGACTCGTAGAGGCCGGCGATGACGGCTGATTCCTTTGCTATTATTTGTGCATGCACTTCGACTTCGGCTGGGACGATCGCCTCGGTGGTTATGTCGCCCATCCCGATGTCTTCTCTGAGAAAATCCATCAGTTTCTCATGCAATATGGACTTTAATGTCTTCAAAATAGCGACCCCTAAGCCTTCAATGAGTTAAGTGGGAAAAACTTTCAATATAAGATTTTAGGAAACAGCCTCAGAAAATTCAGGTTCCTATGATTATGCTTCCACAGATCTTCCGGAGGGTTGCAATCGCGGATAATGCGGCAATATAGCTGGTTTTAGGGTTCTCAGGGAACGGTTTGTTGACGGTCCGGGTTATTATCTCCCCGAACTCTCCCTTAACGTGAATCTCATGGATGATGTTCCTCGCCTGCGGATCAGCTATAATCTTAACCTTCGTTCTATCCGGCCCTATCCCAGCGAGGCTTAAAGAGGCTGAAACGTTCACATTTTTTGGGAAGAGCTTCACTGCCTCTCTGGCCGGCCCTTCGAAGAGGAGAAGAGGCTTATCAATCTTGGAAAGATTAATCTGCTGCTTCGTGATGAGCGGTGCCCCTTCAAAACTTTGAGGCGGCTTTCTAGTTACAAGCATAACCTCCTCAATGGGTCTTACGGCGGCTGCTTTTATATTATCCAAACCGACTATTGCACCCGAAGGGACGTAGACTTTTCTTCCCCGCTCCTTCGCGATCCTTGAGATTTCTCTAAAGAGGCGTTCATCGATCAGGGCGCCCGTACTCATAACCATGAGATCCTTTCCATTAGACAGGGCTTTTACTGCGTACTGCCTAACTGCGTCTTGAGAGGCGGCTTCGATGACTAACTGAATCTTCTCGTCTCCAAGCAGCTCATCAGCGCTCTTAGCAATAACAGGCTTCCGGGAGAGGGTTGAAGCCAGTCTTTCCGCATGCCTCCTGACTATGTCATAAATAGATTCTAATGTGATATCCCCTGCTTCCCCGCTGTCTATTGCTTTGGCTATAACGGACCCGATTGATCCGCATCCAATTAAACCCGCAGTGATCGTCGTTTCTTAATCCCAGCTTGCTTTCTTCTTTACTTCAATAGGAGTATTTTATGCGTGTTTCTAAAATGATCAGAGGTTTAAAAAGATTTACTTAAAAACACTGAATTTTTCCTCTCTGGAAAAGACGGCATATTCCAGAATGAGATAAAGATATTTATATAGGCAAAAGCGAGTTTAGCAAAGACAACTAATCTCTGAAATTTCAGAGAGGTAAAATAGAATGTGGATTCTCGCGCCGATCTCGGCAATCGCATCAATCATCGCGGGCGGGATACTATATAATTATGTAAACAAGCAGGACAGCGGCACCGAAAGAATGAGGGAGATAGCCTCCGCCATAAAGGAAGGCGCGGATGCGTTTCTAAAGAGGGAATACACGATTCTCGCATATTTTGTCGCCGTTGTAGCTCTCGCTCTCGCGGTTTTCATAAACCCCATAATGGCTCCAACGTACATCTTCGGCTCAGTATGCTCTGGGCTAGCAGGCTTCTTCGGCATGCAGATAGCCCTAAAAGCAAACGTCCGAACAGCAAATGCCGCTAGAGAAGGGCTTAACCGAGCCTTCCCCATAGCGTTCCGCGGCGGAGCGGTGATGGGGCTCTCAGTCGTCGGGATGGGATTGCTTGGAATAAGCATAGTTTACGGCTTAACGGGTAACCCGGAGATAATTTTGGGCTACAGCTTCGGAGCGAGCGCGATGGCTCTCTTCGCTAAGGCGGGAGGGGGAATTTATACCAAAACGGCGGATATCGGCGCGGATCTGGTTGGGAAAGTAGAGCTAGGAATCCCCGAGGATGACCCTAGAAACCCCGCGGTCATCGCGGATAATGTGGGAGATAATGTTGGAGATGTAGCTGGGATGGGCGCCGACCTATTCGACTCCTATGTGGCCAGCGTAGTTGCTGCTATGATCCTCGGCGGGGAGATGGGGAAGGCCGAATCGCTCGGTACGGAGCAGATTCCTCTGGTCTTCGCGGGGTTAGGCATTATCGCCTCATTGATAGGGGTTGCGGCGGTGAGGGTGGGAAGAAGGGGGAACCCGGGTAAGGCGCTCAATTTTGGAACATACTTTACATGCATACTTTTCACGTCTCTCACATTTCTGGTTACCTATCTTCTTAAAATCAACATGGGCATCTGGGTGGCTACGAATGTCGGGTTGCTTTCAGGGGTCGTCATCGGGATCACAACGGACTATTTCACATCTATAGATAGGTCCCCCGCCATCAAGACGGCTGAAGCCTCCCAGACGGGGGCCGCTATCAACATAATCAGCGGCTTCTCTTATGGTTTGATAAGCATGTTTCCCGCCTTACTGGGCATCGGCATAGCGTCAACAGCCGCCTACTACGTCGCTGAGGCATTCGGCATATCAGGATTATACGGGATAAGCATGGCAGCCGTCGGGATGTTATCCATAGTCGGGATGATCGTGGCGGGTGACGCGTACGGCCCGATCTCTGACAACGCGAAGGGAATAGCCGAGCAAGCCGGCTTGTCGGAGGATGTAATTGAGGTTGCGGATAGGCTTGACGCTGCCGGTAACACTTCAAAGGCAATAACGAAGGGGTTCGCCATCGGAGCAGCAGGCCTAACAGTGATCTCTTTGCTTGCGACTTTCCAGGTTCTCGCTGAGGCTGCGGAATTCGACTTGATGAACCCGCTTGTTCTGACGGGGGCTCTAATAGGGATCTCGGTGCCTCCGCTTTTCTCAGCTATGGTTATGCTCGGCGTAAGCAAGAACGCCTTCAGAATGATCGAGGAGATCAGAAGGCAATTCAGAGAGATTCCGGGACTGAAGGAAGGAAGGGAAGGTGTGAAGCCTGATTACGCTAGATGCGTGGATATTGCTACAACGGGCGCGTTGAAGGAGCTTCTCCCCGCAAGCGTCGTTTCAATAGCGATAACCCTAGCCGTCGGGTTTCTAGGCGGCATAGAGGCTCTCGGAGGATACCTTGGCGGAAGCATAATGAGCGGGTTGATATTTGCATTATTGATGGCTAATGCTGGAGGCTTATGGGACAACGCTAAGAAATACATAGAGGCAGGGGCCTTCGGTGGGAAGGGATCTGATGCCCATAAGGCGGCGGTGATAGGGGATACTGTTGGAGATCCCTTCAAGGATACGGCTGGCCCATCTTTGAACACGTTGATAACCGTGATGTCCCTCGTAGCCTCAGTCTTCGCGGTACTAATAGCAAAGTACAACCTGTTGACGCTTCTAGGAGTTTAAGCATCCCCTTTTCTTTTTGGCGGGGAATTTTTTTCTTTAAATAGTTTATATAGACTGGACGATACAATCTTCCTATACTTTCGAGGAACAGAATATTGAAAAATAAATATGGCGTGTATTTCTAAGGCCATTGGGATAGGAAGACGAAGCTTAATTTTCATTGTTTAGAGAAGCCGATCGGTTTACACTCGGTATTTAAGTAAATCAGGTCAACTTCTTAACTAGGTTTAATTATATTTTTATAATTAATCGGGAAGAATCAATGCGTTGGCGGCGATGTGTTATGGAGAGGCCGAACGTGCTTATTATAATTGCCGAGCAGCTTAGAAGGGATGTTCTTGGAGGCTCCTATACTCCGAGCTTAAATGAGCTCAGAGAGGAAAGCGTGGTTTTCGAAAGGGCTTATTGTACATCTCCTCTCTGCGTTCCGGCGAGGGGGTCCTTCTTTACAGGCAAGTATCCTAACGAGACCGGCTGCATCATAAATCCTTGGGAGCCGTCTGAAAGAGAATACGGCATGGTGAAGAGCGGGATTCTGAATCTCTATTTAACGCTTGAAGAGAAGTGGGACTGCTGGAATATAGGCAAACAGCATTTCATAACCGAAGGATGGGAGGATTATACGAAAATTAAATGGGTCACAATGAGGGATTACCACAGGTTTCTTGAGGAGAACGGGAAGAAACGCCCAGGGGGAGATGCTTTCAGAAGCTATTGTCCCGAAATGATCTCTGGAAGGGTGACGAGGAGGAAACGATATTCAATCCCATATACCGCTCCCTACGAAGAGGGGCTTGAATATTTTTCTGACACTTACATCCTAAACAAGTCGCTGGATGCTATAAGAAACCGGGATAGGGAGAAACCATTATTTCTATGCGTGAATTTCCAAGCAGTTCATCCGCCGTATAACATACCGGAGCCCTATTACTCAATGGTGAGGGACGTTGAGCTTCCCGAAAACGTCGGCAGGTGGAGTGAGGACCAGTCTCCCCTTCAGTTATATAATCTGCCCGGCTTCTTCGGCTCGAGATATACCCGGGAGGATTGGAAGAGAATATGGCCCGTTTATATGGGCTATGTAGCCCTTCTCGACCATTATGTAGGGCGAATTCTCTCCGAATTCAAGAAAGAGGGGCTATACGAGGATTCCCTGATAATCTTCACAGCGGACCATGGGGAAATGCTTGGGTCTCATTGTATGTGGCAGAAGATGTGCATGTACGAAGAAGCGACGCATGTCCCCCTCTACATCAAACTTCCGGGAAAAGAAAAAGTCTCGAAGAAGATAAGCACCCTCGTCAGCCACGTAGACGTCTTTCCCACATTGCTGGATTATCTGGGAATCAAGGTCTCACAGAAGTTTTCTGGAATCTCTCTAAGACCCTTGATAGAGGGGAGGGAAGTCAACCGAGAAGCCGTATTCATCCAGTTTGACGGTAATGGGGCGCGGGGTAATTTCCAGAGATGCGTGGTCAAGGGGAACTATAAACTAATTGTCGACATATTCAAGGATGAGATCTACTTTGAACTTTATGATGTTGTGAATGACGGGCAAGAATTAAGAAACCTCGCTTTCGACGAAAAAGATAAAGTGAAAGAACTGTTCTCCCTGATTTTGGAGTATATGCGAAACACAGGCGATTTACTCAAGATTCCCGAAGACGCCTACGAGAGATTTCTTAAGGACTACTCAAAATTTAGATCGCGCAACAACTAATAATGGATGAATAGAAGAACCG